>JBAUZR010000134.1:0-5834 GCA_049585375.1 Acidobacteriaceae bacterium | reverse complement strand
GTCGAGGCCATCCGTCGTGCGCAGATCGGCGCCTATCCCCTCATCGGACTCGACCCCAACGACGTTCGCGCCGCCTTTGAACACATCCACTCGCGCGACAAGGACGAGTGGGCCGAAGCGTTCATGGGCGTCGCCGACAAATACATGGCCGAGGGCGAAGCTCTCAAAACCACCCAGCCGGAAAAAGCCAACGCCGATTTCGTCCGCGCCTGGCACCTCTATTCCTTTGGACGCTGGCCCGTGCCCAGCTCACCGAAAAAGAAGGAGTCGTACCACAAGGCCATTCAGGCGTTTCTCGCCCATGCCAGCTTCTACAATCCGCCCCTGCAGGTCATTCACATTCCCTTCGAGGGCAAGGAAATCATCGGATACATGCGGCTGCCCCCGGGCGCGTCCGCTGCGTCCCCGGTCCCCATCGTGATCGCCGTCAACGGCCTCGACAGCCGCAAAGAAGATCTGGCCGAGAGCTTCGGCGCCATCCTGCCTTACGGGATTGGCTTCATCGCCGTTGACGGTCCTGGCACCGGGCAGTCGCCCGTCTATGCCAGCCCCACCGCCAACCGCGCGCTCTCCGCAGTCATCGACTATCTACAGAACCGCCCGGAAATCGACAAATCCCGCATCGCCATGCACGGCGTCAGCTGGGGCGCTTACTGGGGTACCAAAATGGCGGTGCTGGAACGAACTCGCCTGCGCTGCGTGAGCGTGCAGTCTCCTCCCACAGATCTCTTTTTCCGAAAAGACTTTGTCGAGAATTCGCTGCTCGGCAACCGCGAATACCTTTTCGATCAGATCCCCGCCCTGATGTCGATCTTCGACAACATCACCACCGTCGACCAGCTGGTGGACATGTTCTCGAAGTTGTCCCTGGCGAATGAGCAAATCCTCGGCAAGCCCACTACGCCCATGCTCATCATCGGCGGAGCCAGGGATACCCAGGTGCCCATCGCCGATCTCTATACCCTGCTCAGCGCCGGCGATGTGCCAAAAACCGCATGGATTAATCCCCAGGGAGGCCACCTGGGCAGACAGCCAGGCGTGTGGCCCGATCAGCGCATCTTCCGCGAAGTCATTCTTCCCTGGCTCGCGGCCAACCTTAACCCCGTCTCCCCAGACCGAGCCAGCAGGTAACGGTGCAGCTCCTGCAGAAATGCGGGAGCTGCCTGCGCTAACGCAAAGTGACAGGCGCGGCTTTGGTATTCGCAAAGCCGCAAAAGAAGGTGTGTATGAAAGTTCTCCACACGCCGGATGACCGGCACACTGTAGATCGACTGAGCCGTGACACTACCGGCTTCCAGCAAAATTCAGAACGGCACTGCAACATGGACCGGCGAGCACCGCTCCGCGCGAAAGATGAAAGTCGCACCGGCCTGCGCGGCGTTGCGGTGCTCCTGTCTATCCTGTGTCTGCTGTCGGTCAGCGCTGTCAACGCTATAGGCCAGACGGCCGCCGCGCGCGTCCTGGGCAACATCCGCGATCAGAGCGGAGCCGGCATCCTCGGTGCCACCGTCACCATCACCGATGTGCAGCGCGGCGTCGCGCGCGTGGTGAAAACCGACGCCGACGGAGAGTATCAGGCGCCGAACCTCGCGGCCGGCGTCTATTCGCTGCGCGTGGAGGCCCAGGGATTCAAGACCATGGAAAGAAACGCGGTGCAGCTGGAGGTCGGGCAGGACGTGCGCATTGACTTTTCCCTGGCGCCCGGCGTCTCCACCCAGACCGTTACCGTCACATCGGAGATTCCCATGCTCGACACCACCAGCAGCACGCTGGGCGGTGCGATCGATAACAAAACCATCAACGACCTGCCGCTGAATGGGCGCAACTATGAGAACCTGCTCCAGCTCCGGCCGGAAGTGGTCAGCTATCCGGGCGGTGGATTAAGCACGCACAGCAGCGACGGCGTCCGCCCCGAAGAGAATTCCTTCCTCATCGAAGGCCTCGAGAACATCGAGCCATTCAGCGGGCAAAGCCTCATCAATGGCGATCTGCTGGCCGGCGATGCCGCGACCATCCTCCCCATCGACGCCATCCAGGAATTCAACGTGGAAGTGAATCCGCCCGCTGAATATGGATGGAAACCGGGAGCCATCATTAACGTCGGACTGAAATCCGGCACCAATCAGATCCACGGCACTGCCTATGCCTTTGGCCGCGACGACTCCTTCGACGCGCGCAACTATTTCAATCCCACGGGAACAGCCAAGACCCCCGTCAATCTGGAGCAATACGGCGCGACCGTCGGCGGTCCCGTCCTGAAGGACAAGCTCTTCTACTTCGGCGGCTTCGAGTCACAGCGCTACACGGTCGGAAATTCCTACTCCATCGCGGTTCCCGAAGATGGCACGCAGACACCCCCGGATCCGGGCAACAGTATGCCCGATGCCATTGCCGCCCTCACCGCTGCGAACGTGCCTGTGAGTGCGGTGAGCCTGAAGCTGGCCGCATGCACCTCGCCAACAAGCTGCGCAGGTGGCGTCTTCGGCAGCAACGCCAGCGGTTCCCCCAATGTGAGTACCGGTTTTCCCAACACCTTTTCAGGGACGAACTTTCTCACCAAGCTCGACTACCACCCCACCGTCGACAGCACTTTCACCGGCTTCTACTTCTTTGGCGATTCGAATGGCGACCAGGCCGACAAGCAATATGTGCTGCCGCAATACCTTACCCTGCTGCACACCCGCGCCCAGGTGGCTGACGGCAGCTGGATCTGGACGCCCAGCTCCTCATGGGTCAATGAAGTCCGCTTCGGCTACAACCGCATCTATCAGCCGGTTCTGCCCCTCGACCAGAATGTTCCGGCCACCCAGTATGGCATCGACACCGGCGTGACCAGTCCGCTGCTCGGTGGTTTGCCCTCCATCACCGTCTCCGGATTCACCGCGCTGGGCAACGGTGCCAACCATCCCAAGATCATCGGACCCGATCAGGCCTACGACGTCATCGACAACACATCCTGGCTGCACGGCCGCCACGCGGTAAAATTCGGCGGCGAGATCCGGGAATATCTGGTCGACGAGGGAACCTTCCGGTCGGCGCGCGGCAGCATCAAGTTTGCGAAGAATACGGCCTTCCACGGCGCTACGCCCCTCGAGGATTTCTTTGCCGGCCTGCCCAGCACCGGGTCCATTCAGGTGGGCGATCCTACGCGCCATCTCCACCAGTGGTCGATCGCGTCCTTCGCGCAGGATGACTGGCAGGCGACCAACAATCTCACCTTCAATCTCGGACTGCGCTACGAGTTCTCCAGCGTGCCCCAGGACAGCAACAATCTCCTCGGCAACTTCGACCCAACCCTGGGCCTCGTTCAGGTCGGTAAACAGATCAGCTCCGTCTATAAAAATGACGCACTCAACTTTTCTCCTCGCCTGGGCGTGGCATGGAACGTGGACGGCAAAGGCCGGACGATCGTGCGAGCTGGTGGGAGCCTGATGTACAGCACCGTTCCGGCCGATGTCCTCATCTCCGAGCAGCAGACCAGCAACGCGCCCACCCAGGGGGTGGGGGTGATTCCCACCGGCGGCGCGTTTGTCCAGGCCGACGGCAGCACCACCCAGGGCAGCGGCACCATTGACGTCGCCGCTGTGACGCTGCCCGGCGCACAGATGAATTGGAACGGCGTAGTATTTGCCAACGCGACTACGGTGATCTGCGGCAATGGCTTGCCGGCGACCGCGCCGGGAACGGGAACCAATCCCGGCCCCTGCAGCATTCTGGGCATGGATCGCGATTTCCGAACCCCCTACGTGGCCACCTGGACCATCAACCTGCAGCAGGCCCTCACCAGCAAAATCTCGGCTGAAGTGGCATACGTCGGCAATCATGGCGGCAAGCTTCTCGGCATTACTGACATCAACCAGGCCGTCCCTGGTTCCGGATGGACCGCCGCGGCCCTTGCCGCGGGCGCAAGCGATCCCGTCGCCGAGCAATTGTCGCGCCCCTTCGAAGGAAGCTTTCCCGACCTGGCGTTCATCAACCAGCTCAGTGGCCTCTACCGCTCCAACTACGACGGCCTGCAGGCCACGCTGAACGTGCGCAACCTCCATGGTCTCTCCTTCCTCGGCGCCTACACCTACTCTCACTCTCTCGACGATTCGTCTGAGGACTGGAACCAGTACCTCCCGCAGAACAGCAAAAATCCCAATGGACAATACAGCAACAGCGACTGGGATATCCGCAGCCGCTTTACCCTCTCGCTGACCTATGACATCCCTGGCAAAGAGGGAAAGGGTCAGCTGCTCAGCGGCTGGCAGCTTAACTCGATCGTCTCTTTGCAAAGCGGAGCTCCCTGGGTTGTGGCGGATACTATCGACGACATCAGCGGCACCGGAGAATTCCAGGATCGGTGGGACCTCTTCGGCAGCCCGTCCGACTTCAAATCGCGCGGCACTACGCCCATTCCGTACTACGCCGGGGCGTCGAACAGCGCCTGCGTGGCTGCGGCGCAGGCCGTCGACGGCGGCGCCGCCGGCGGTCCGACCAGCACTTCACTGGCCGATTTCGGCTGTTACGCCACTGGACGGTCTGTGCTGATTCCGCCGGCTCTCGGCACCTTCGGTACCATGGGACGCAACATCTTCCGGGATACCGGCTTCCACAACTGGGATATGTCCGTCGGCAAGAACTTCAAGTTCGGCGAGCACTTCGCGTCGCAGTTCCGCGCCGAATTCTTCAACGTGCTGAATCACCCGAACTTCGCCAACCCCTACGGCGGACCGAGTGACTACGGCTCGGGAGCCAACGATGACCCGTCCGACCACAACCTGTTTGGCTGCGGATGCGCCACTCCGGACGTGGCGGCCGCCAATCCTGTGCTCGGTACCGGCGGCAACCGCGCCATTCAGCTGGGCCTGAAACTGCTGTTCTGAGGGGTGCGCGGTGGAGAGGCTGCAACGAAACCGGTTTGCGCTGCTGGCGGTCTTCTGGCTGCTGGCCGCCTCGCTGCCCGCGCAGCCGCAGATCCGCACCATTCGCCTCATCTGCCTGCCGAATGTGCCGCTGCCCGTGGTGCTGGGGCAGGCGCAGGGAATCTTCGCCCGCTTCGGCGTCAAAGTCGTCGCGGAAAAAGCAACCAGCGCGGCCGCTCTGCGCGAGGCGCTCGCAACGCATCAGGCAGATCTGGCGCATGCCTCCGTCGAGAACGCCGTTGCAGGATCGGTCTCCGGCGAAGCGGACTATGTGATCGTCATGGGCGGCGAAGGATCTACCAGCGAATTGATCGTGCAGCCTGATATTCATACCATCGAGGATCTGCGCGGCCATATTCTCATTCTCGACGGAGAAAATACCGCATATACGCTGCTGCTGCGCCGCATTCTCGAACGCCATGGCCTGAAGCCCGGCGTCGACTGCACGCTGCAGGTGGTGGGCCTGGCGCCACAACGGCTGCAGGCGATGCGCGACCATCCTGAATATGCGGCGACCATTCAGAAGCCTCCCACTTCGCTGCTTTCGGAACGCGCCGGCCTGCACTCGCTGGGCTCAACCAACGATTTGTCCGGGCTCGGTCGCATGCAGGGCATCGGCGCATTCACCGTCCGCAGCTGGGCGAACGATCATGCCGATCTGCTGGAGCACTATATCGCCGCGTTTATCGTCGCGCAGCGCTGGATGATGGACCCTGCCAACAAGCAGGCCGTCATCGACGCCATGATGAAGGAATCGCACATGCCCCAGGACATCGCCGAGCAAACCTACACCCTCGCGCTCAAGAACGCGTGGACTCCCGATGCCCGCTTCGACGAGAAGGGATTTCGCAATGTGCTGACGCTCGACGCCGGCAACGCTGCTCCCGCTTCCGCCAGCCGATATTACGAACCCATCTGGTACCGGCG
>JBAUZR010000133.1:0-3206 GCA_049585375.1 Acidobacteriaceae bacterium | reverse complement strand
GTGTGGACGACCTCGACGACAACCACGCCAACACGAATATTCCCAAAATCATCGGCGCCGCCCGCGGCTATGAAGTCGCCGGCGATCTCCGTTACCGCCATATCGCCGAGACTTTCTATCGCATCGTCAACCAGCACCATATCTACTGCACCGGCGGCACCAGCAACGATGAGTTCTGGCACGCGTCGAATGGTGTCGCATCGCAACTCGGTCCCGCCGCCGAAGAATGCTGCTGCAGCTATAACATGATGAAGCTCGGCCGCCACATCTATGGATGGACCGGCGACCCACGCATCTTCGACTACTACGAGCGGCTCATGTACAACGTTCGCCTGGGCACGCAGAACCCGAAGGGTATGCTGATGTACTACGTCTCGCTCAAGCCCGGCTACTGGAAAACTTTTGGCACTCCGCTCGACTCGTTCTGGTGCTGCTACGGCACCGGCGTCGAGGAATATTCGAAGGTCAACGACTCGATCTACTTCCACGACGATCGCAACCTCTACGTCAATCTCTTCGCCGGCTCCGAAGTTGACTGGCCACAAAAGGGCGTGACCGTCGTGCAGGAGGACACCAACTTCCCGGTCGAAGAGGGAACCACGCTGACCATCAAGGCGCAGAAGCCTACGCGCCTCGGCCTGAAGGTGCGCATCCCCTACTGGGCCACGCAAGACGTCGCCTTCCGCGTCAATGGCCGCCCGCACGCGCTGCACGCGGAGCCCTCGAGCTATGCTGCGCTTGACCGCACCTGGCATGATGGTGACAAGGTTGAGGTCAAGCTGCCAATGTCGCTCCACACCTGCGCTGCTCCCGACGACTCGACTGTGCAGGCCGCGATGTACGGACCTCTGGTACTCGCCGGTGGCATGGGCCGCGAAGGACTTACCCCACAGAAGATCAACGGACCCGAAGGTCCGCAGGACGACCACCGCACCTATCCCATGCCGACGCTCGCGACGGCTTCAGGACAAGCCAGTGATGCCATTCGCCGCGTCCACGGCGACGAATTGCTCTTCGAGACCGCGGGCTCATCCGCGACCATGCAGCTCAAGCCGCTCTACCGCGTCCTCGACGAACGTTATACCGTTTACTGGAAAGTGAATCGCGTCTGATTTGAGGAAAGGAAAGTCATGCTCCGAACCAGACGGGCCCTGATTCTCAATGTCTGTGCCGTGGCGGCGCTTTTCTTCGCCGCCGGGCAGCGGGTCATCGCGCAGTCCACGCCCGACCGCGCACTGCTCGCGCTCTCCAAGCGCAATCACACGCTGGCCATCGTCGATCCCGCGACGCTGAAGGTGCTGGCGCGCCTGCCCGTTGGGCCCGATCCGCACGAAGTCATCGCCTCAGCCGACGGCAGAATCGCCTACGTCTCCATCTACGGCTTTGGCCGCTATCACACGCTCTCCGTCCTCGATCTCGTCGACCAGAAGGCGCTCCCTGACATCGATACCGGCGCCCTGAATGGTCCGCATGGCCTGGCCTTCGTCGGCGGCAAGCTCTGGTTCACCGCGGAAGGCGCGAAGGCCATCGCCCGCTATGATCCCGCGACCCGCAAAATCGACTGGATCATGGGCACCGGCCAGAATCGCACCCACATGATCTACGTTGCCCCGGACCAAAAGCATATCTACACCACCAACGTCAGTTCGGGCACCGTCAGCTTCATCGAGCAGGTCGTGCTGCCGCCCATGGGCCCCCCGCCCGGCATCCATCCACCCACAGGCGCGCCGCCGCCATCCGGGGCAGGTCAGGTTCGACTCGACTGGAACGAAACCGTAATCCCGGTCGGCAAAGGCGACGAGGGTTTCGATGTCTCGCCCGATGGCCGCGAATTGTGGACGGCTGACGCCCAGCCCGGCACGCTCTCCATCATCGATATCGCTGCGCGCAAGGTTACGGCCACGCTTGATGCGAAGATCTTCGGCGCGAACCGTCTGAAGTTCACGCCCGATGGCAAACGCGTCCTCATCTCCAGCCTCGCCATCGGCGACCTCTTCGTCTACGACGCCACTTCGAGGAGAGAAGTCCGCCGCATTCCCATCGGCCACGGCGCCGCCGGCATCCTTATAGACCCCGTCGGCGGTCGCGCCTTCGTCGCCTGCTCGCCTGATGGCTACATTGCAATCGTGGATCTGAAGACGCTGCAGGTTGTCGGTCACCTTGACGTCGGTGGCGATCCCGACGGTCTCGCCTGGGCGATTCGTCGCTGAGCGCCAGTGGCGGCTTCCGTCAGGCCCGCATTTCAGCTCGTCTCGGCGTCGCGGCCGACTCTGCCATCGCCACGCGCAGCGCCTGAATGTCCCGGCGCGGCGGCTGTCCGAAGAAGCGGCTGTACTCGCGATTGAACTGGCTGATGCTCTCGTAGCCGACTTCAAACGCGGCGCTGGTCGCGTCCAGATCCTCATGCAGCATGCGCTCACGGGCCACGTGCAGTCGTAGCTGCTTCTGGTACTGCAGCGGGCTCATTGCCGTCAGAGACCGGAAATGATGGTGCAGCGTCGATAGCCCCATCTGCGCAATGCCGGCCAGATCCTCGACGCGCAGCGGCTTCGCGTAGTTCTCGCGCAGCCAGGCCACTGCCCGCGCCGTGCGATGGCTCTGCTCGCCTGAGGTGGCAATCGCGCGCAGATGCGGTCCCTGCGGGCTGCGCAGCAAGCGGTAGAGAATCTCCCGCTGCAGCAGTCCGCTCAGAAACGGAATGTCCTCAGGCTTGTCCAGAAGCTCCAGCAGCCGCTGGCATGCGCTCAGCAACTCCACCGAAGACGTGCCCGCGGCCATGCCCCGCGCCCCCGACGCCTCATCCGGCAGAGGAAATTCCGCTTCACTCAGAATGCGGCGCACCTCCGGCATCTCCAGCTTCAGCATCATGCTCAACATGGGCGATTCCGGCGTGGCCCGCACCACCTGGCTCACCACGGGCAAATCCACCGACGTAAGCAAAAACGTGGACTCATCGCACAACAGCGTCGTTTTGCCCAGGTTAATACGCTTCTGTCCCTGCACGAACACGACGAGATGCGGCTCGTACGCCGCCGAATTGCATGCCGTCGGCGTCGACTGTCGATAGAGGCTCAGTCCAGGGATTGCTGTCCGCAGCAGCCCGTCCACCGACTGGTGCGCGGCAATCTTGGACGCCAGAACCGCGCGCACCGCGGTCACCGGTGCAACCGAATCTTCCCGGCCCTTCAAACGCCCAGGCGCCACAC
>JBAUZR010000132.1:0-3811 GCA_049585375.1 Acidobacteriaceae bacterium | reverse complement strand
CAGGACGGCAATTTCGATTCCGGCGATATCGGGTCCGACACGCTGACGCCTGATCGAGATGGTGCCCTGACCGCACCCGTGGTGAGTTCCGATGATCGCGAGCCAGGCTGGTCAAGCGCACTGTTTCCTGCACAGCCACCGCAGGCCGACACCGCATCGGCCGACATGCCCAACCACAATCGGTCAGCAGAAGTGTCGCGTTTGTTACCAGCGGTGTGAATTTGTCGTAAAGCCGCCGGTTTGAATTTCCGTATGACGTGGCGAGCGCCCCCAGGCCCGCAAGCATGCCACCGTGCTCGGGCCAATCAAGGCCAAGCCCTTCGGGTGGCCGCGGAAGACGCGGCCAGCCTTGACAGGCCCTGCGCGCGGCGGCTGCGAGATTTGGCGGTCGGGACGGAAGAATGCCTGCGGCGCGGGTCGAACCAAAGAATGGAACCAGCGTTCAGAAGGGCGGCTGCTTGCCGAACAGATCGAGTTGCCAAGGGTCGTGGTCACGCCTGGGCGTGATGGATTGGTAGTGACGGCGTATTTGGGCGAAGTGCGTCGCCTCGAATTGCAAGGCGAGTTCCATCAGGGTGTCAGCAATGTAAGCGGCGGCTTCATCGGAGACGGCGTATTCGGGCGATTTGGCTGCACGCTTGCGCGTCATCGTGGTCGCTCCGGGGCTTACTCGTCAATCTCGTCCTTCATGCGGAAGCTCTTGCCTTCGATGATGACCGTGTCGGCGTGGTGCAGGACGCGGTCTAGGATGGCGGAGGTCAAGGTGCTGTCGTTGTTGAATATCTGTGACCAATGCTTGTAGGCGCGGTTGGTGGTGACCACCATCGGGGCGCGCTCGTAGCGCTGGCTGATGATCTGGAACAGCAAGTCTGCGCCGTGTTTGTCGATCGGAAGGTAGCCGAGCTCGTCGACAATCAGCACGGCGGGCTTCAGGTAGCGGCTGAACTCGCGCTTGAGGTGGCCGGCGGACTGCGCCGCTGCCAGGGTGTTGATAATGTCCACGGCCGTGGTGAAGAGCACCGAGTGTCCATTCAGGCAGGCAGCGTGGCCGAGAGCGATCGACAGGTGCGTCTTGCCAAGGCCGACGTTGCCGATCAGGACGATGTTGGTCTGGGTTGCGATGAAGGCCAGACGGAAAAGGTTCTGGATTTGCGGACGGTTGATCTTTTTGGGCCAACTCCACTGGAAGTCATCGAGCGATTTGAGCACCGGGAAGCGCGCGTTCTTGATCCGCCGCTCGATGCTGCGGTTCTCGCGCATCGTGGCCTCACCCTCAACCAACTGCTCGAGATAATCCAGGTGCGAGCGCTGCTGCTCGGCGGCTTTGGTGGCCAACGCTTGGTAGTGGCTTTGAATGTAGTGCAGGTGCAAACGATGCAGCTGCGCGTCCAATCGCGTCAGGTCACTCGGGGTCATGATCGTTTACCACGTAGGCGTTGAGGTCCGGGGGAGCTATGTCGATGTCGAGCAGATCGTGGCGACGGGTGAGTTGTAATGGTCCGGGTTCCGGCAGCGCGCGGGCCCGGGTCTCCAGGATGTTGGTGATGTACTCGGCGCTGAAGGCCTGGAAAGCGAGCCCGTCGGAGATGGCACGCGCCACGGCATCGGCGGGGTAGACCTCGGCCAGAGCCAGGATCTTGCGGACGTGGTGGCGGGCGTTAAACCTGCGCTGCTCCAGGCCGTCGTAATAGGATTGGGCATCCGGCGACAGCGCCAGGAAGTGCATCATCAGGCGCTGTTCCCGGGCACGGCTGCGCTGGGCGATCAGACCCTTGGCGTGATCTGGGTCCTCGATGTCCTCGTGCCGACCATAGCGACGCGTGTGACGGGCGATGAGCTGGTTGTCGAAGTAGATGCAGACCCGGTCGGGATAGGCTTTGACCGTCAATCGGCGGTGAGCGTATGCGGAGGGGACGGAATACTGATTGGTGTCCAGGGTGATGCGGAACTGGCTGGAGGCGACACTGGTCGAAGTGTGTGCAAGGTCGTAGGGGTTCGGGTTGAGCGGTCCCAGATGCGAACGCTCTTGCGCAAGCAAATCGACGGGTCGCTGTTGCGTTTCGCCATGGATGCGCACGTTGGCGATGGTGTCGAGCCAGACCTGTGCGGCCGCGTGGATCGTGCTGAAGTCGGTCAACTCGAGCCCATGCAGGAAATTCTTTTTGACGTAGCCCACACCGGACTCCACGCGCCCCTTCTCGTTGCCGCGGGCGACATTGCAGGCTTCGATCGCAAAGCCGTGGTGGCGGGCAAAGTCGAGATAGCGCGGATTGAAGACAGGTGCGGCGCCAGCCAGGCGCTGCAGAACCGCGGACTTGAGATTGTCGACCATGATTTTGGACGGCACGCCACCGAAGGCAGCGAATCCGTGTTCATGGCAGGCAAGGAAATGCTCCATGGTCTGGGAGACCGTGAACTCCACGAACATTTGGCGGCTAAACGCCAGCACCATGACAAAGAACGAAAGCCGGCGACGGGTATTGCCCGCCGCGACGGTTCCGTAGGCGCCCCAGTCGACCTGCGCACACTCGCCGGGAGCGAAGTGCAGCTTTAGATAGACCGGCCTCTTGGTAGGCCGGATGCGGCGGACGTAATCCCGCAGGATCGTCACGCCACCGCCGTATCCCTCCTCGCGCAGACGCTGGAAGATCTGCTGAGTGCTATATGGGTGGGTGTCCAGCAGCCGCGTGATGCGCGGCTTGAAGGAATCAAGGACACTGCCGCGCGGCCGGCTGCGCCGCGGCTCAAAGCGCGAACGCGCCACCCACGTGCCGACCGTCCTCGGGTCAAGGCCCAGCACCCGGGCGGTCTGCGCGATCGTCAGGCCCTGGCGATCATGGCAGTCGTGGATCTTGGCGAACGTCTCGTAATCGATCACGACCGGCTCCGCAGTCAGGCACGGGCACTACCGCCCACGCCGCGGATGTAGCGAGAATGTCTTGGCCCAGTCGTAGCAAACGGTCCGTAGTGCGGACGATGTCATCTTGTAACGGCGTCCCCATGATATGAGCGATTAAGCCAATCAGAACAGCAGGTTGCGCCGTTAAGACCTCTTGTAACGGCGACCGCGCCGCATTGCCTGTTTCGACAGCGGAACCAATGAGTTGCGCCATTGAGACATCTTGTAACGCAGTGCCGGCACGTCGACCCTTGCGCCAATAGCCGGGATGGCGCGACCGCCATGCCTGGACCCGGGCGACGTTCACCGGGCCGCGGAAGTAGCCTTGGTTCTCGGGCGAGGCGAGCCAGCGTGCTTGGCTGGCGGCTTTGCTGGCCGCTCTACAGGCGGGGACCGAGCAGTAACGCTGGTGATGGCGGTTACGCGGGTCGGGACGAAATAACTTCAGACAGCACCTGCATTTACGGCGGTCTCCACCGGCCATCGCGTCCCCTCCTGCGAGGACGCATCATCAGCCACGGCCGATGCCCGGTCCGGTCTCGATGTCGGAATAAGCCGCTCACGTTCGGTCGCCGTCTCAGAGCGTTCAATCGATAGCGCCGGCCCGCGCTGTCATCGCAAATTCAAACCGCTGGCTTTAGGGCAAAATCAGACCGCTGCTGACAGGGCTTTGGCATTTCGGACGAATCGCGGGCAGATTTTCTAGCCACTGCCTCAAATCATCCGCGCGGATCAGGGTTCGCCGGCCGCGCTTAAAGGCGCGTAGCTCGCCGCGCCCGATCAATTCATAAAGGCTGGTTCTACCGACACGCGCTGCGGCGCAAGCCTCGGCAACCGTGTATGCAAGCGTTTCCATTTGACCTCCTGAGAACGTGAGAACCCCTCCGGGGTTCATGCCGGACTCTCCGGCAC
>JBAUZR010000131.1:0-2013 GCA_049585375.1 Acidobacteriaceae bacterium | reverse complement strand
CGCCTGGGGTCCGGGGACGCTGGACATGAAGGCGGGGGTGGCGATGGCAATGACCGCCATCGAGATTTTGCGCACGACAGGGGCGGAGCATCGTCCAATTGTCATGCTGCTGAACAGCGATGAGGAGGTGGGTAGTCCGGTCTCGCGGCCCATTACTGAGAAGCTGGCGCGAGATTGTGCTGCGGTATTTGTGCTGGAGCCGGCCCAGGGGCTCAGCGGCGCTTACAAGACGGCACGCAAGGGTGTGGGCGGCTACACAGTGCGCGTGAAGGGCGTGGCAGCGCATGCAGGCGTAGATTTCGAGCGAGGGCACAGCGCGATCGGGGAGCTGGCGTATCAGCTGGAGACGATCAGGACATTCACGGAACTGGATCGGGGACTCACAGTGAATCCAGGAGTGATTTGCGGAGGAACGCGGACGAATGTGATCGCTGCGGAGGCTGAGGCCGAAGTCGACGTCAGGATTGCGCGTACCAAAGATGCAGCGCGGATCGAGAAGCGGTTCCGCCGTTTGCGCGTTCGGGACCGCGGCTGCGTCCTCGAAGTGACTGGTGGAATGAATCGGCCGCCGATGGAGCGCAGCCGGGCAACGGTGGCGCTGTATCGGCGCGCGCAAAAACTGGCGGAGGGTCTGGGATTTCGGCTGGAGGAAGCGGCTACCGGCGGCGGATCGGATGGAAACTTTACTGCGGCGACGGGGGTTCCTACGCTGGACGGCATGGGAGCGGTGGGCGAAGGAGCGCACGCATCTCATGAGTCAGTGCTCCTGAAGGATCTGGTGCCGCGGATGGCGCTGCTGGCGGAGATGATTCGTACGACCTGAGTGCGAAAGGATGGTCCGATGCTGAAACTGATGGAGATCGGGTTGCTGGCGGTGACGCTGATGATCGTCCTGGGCCTGGTGGTCAAGGGACAGCCGGAATCGCCGCCAACGTCGGACCATGTGATCGGGGCGCAGGAACCGCACGATGGGGAGCCGAAACCAGGCTAGCGACTAGCCATTGAGGTAGAGACTGGCCGTCCAGGCAGCTGCCAGCCTGGGCACTAGTGTCGGAAAAAGGATCTTCAGGGGACGACGATCTGTGAGGCGACGCCGGAGCGCAGGCGCAGCTCGATGGCTTCAATCATCGTCGTGACCAGCGCCAGCGGTAGTCCAACCACATTGAAATAGCAGCCGTGAATCCGGGGAATCCAGCGGGCGGCCATTCCCTGGATGCCATAGGCGCCGGCTTTGCCCTGTGGCTCGCCGGTGGCGATATAGCGGTCGAGGTCGTGATCGCTGGGCGTGAGCATGGTGACGTGGGTGACTTCCGCGGCAAGCTCCGTAATGTCAGCCTGGGGAACGAGAAGAGCGACGCCGGTGATGACCTGATGGGTGGCGCCGGCGAGAAGGCGCAGCATGCGGGCAGCGTCGGCGTCGTTCTCCGGCTTACCGAGGATTTCTCCATTGGGCGCTACCACGGTGGTATCGGCGCCGAGGAGGATGGGCGCCAAGACGCTGCTCTGGGCTAAGGCATGGAATTCTGGAGAGGTGGCGACAGCCTCAGCTTTTTTGCGAGCGAGACGGAGGACGTAACCGATGGGGCGCTCGCCGGGGTGGACGTCTTCGTTGACCGAGGCAGCGAGGACCTCAAAGGCAAATCCCGCCTGGGTGAGAAGGTCGCGGCGGCGTGGGGATGCGGAGGCCAGCACCAGCATAGAAGCAGGGTACAGGGTATAGCGGACAGGGTGCAGGGGAATGACGAGCCGGTAGGCTGTCGCCAGTAGCCGATTATGCTCGACCGGAAAACCGTCAGCGGTGCGGAAGAATCCGAGCCGCCTTACTCGTCGCGATCAGGAGTGTTCGGGGCTGGAGCCGGGTTCGGGAAAGTCGGAGTCGTTGTCCTTGATCTCTTCGTTGCTGTCGCGATGGGGTAGCTGATTGGAGAGGCGGTTGTGGGTTTCGCCGGCGGCCTTGGGCGAATTGTCTTCGACGGCGCCCTTGTTCAGGTCGGCATCGGGCTGTGAGGGTCC
>JBAUZR010000130.1:0-1786 GCA_049585375.1 Acidobacteriaceae bacterium | reverse complement strand
GAGAACTGCTTGCGAATGGAATCGCACGAACTCATATAGCCTCCTCATTGGAGCAGGCGGGGGGGAGAGAAACAGAAGAGGGAGAACGCCGCCGGCTGGCCGCTTCTACGAACGGCGCAAGACGGCTCTTCAGACAGGCACGGCCGCGCGTCAGGCGCGACTTCACGGTGCCCAGGTTGGCATTCAGAATTTCAGCGATCTCCTCGTAGCCAAAGCCTTCAATGTCGCGCAGCACTACCACCGTCCTGAACGGTTCCGGTACCTCGCGCAGAGCCGCTTCGACACGGGCCGCCACTTCCGCGTGTGCCGCTGTGTCGAACGGCGATTCCTGCGGATCCACCAGGCTTTCCGCCGGCGCGGCATATTGATCGTCGCTTTCGGCTTCCAGCGCCAATTCCTGCCGCTGGTGACGCGACCACCAACGCCGCTGGTTCAAAGCCTCATGCAGCGCGATGCGGTACACCCAGGTGCGCAGGCTGGCTTCGCCGTTGAAGCGCCCAATGCCGCGAAAAATCTTCACGAAGACTTCCTGCGTAATGTCGGGCGCGTCGCCGGGATTCGGCAGGATGCGATAAATGAGACTGTAAAGGGGCTGCTGGTACCGGGAAATCAGCCAGGCAAACGCCTCCTCGGACCCCGCCTTCAGCTGCTCGATTACCGCAGCTTCTTCAGGGTGAACACCGATAACGCCTGCCAGATTCCCCAAGGCCGTACCCGCCTGCATCCAAGTCGCTCCCTTCAGCCTAGCAGGAATGTTGCCGATCCAGGCACCGGAATCCGGTACCCGTCACTCGGTCAGCGGACCGTTACTGCGGGAACCCAATGCTGCTGCGCTCCCTCTATACCTTTAGACACGGCGGCCCCCGAGAGGGTTCCCGCAAAAGAAAGAGCTCTCGCAGGCTGGATCACTGCGGATTGGGTTTTTGATCCGAATCGCCGGGCTTCGGCGCAGGCTTTTTCGTCGTGTGGTGGTGGTGCACCGTTGTCTCCTTCTTCACCGGCCCATCGTCCACAACGATGGTTTTCGCCGGAGGCGGCGGCGCGGCAGCGGCTCGGGCAATCGCCGTCCGCAGGCGAACCACCTCGTTCTGCTGCGTCTGGGTCGCGGCCATGATCCGCTCGCCCAGATCCGCCCGCGCCGCTTCCAGCTGTCTCAAAGCGTTCTCCAGCGCCGTCGCATCCTGGTCCGGCGCTGCAAGGTCGGCCGTCTCCACCACGCGCAGCAGCGTGTCGTAAAGGGCATCGACATTGCGGTACACCGCAAACGAGGAGGGAATCGACGTGGGTGCCGATGCGGCCTGGCTCATCAGACCCGCCAGGGTTCCGGACAAATCGCGCTGAATCGAGGAAACATCTCCCGTTGCCGCGGACTTCACGGAGCTCGGCGCCTTCCAATGGCGGATGTCGATACCGGACAGGGCCTGGCTCACCTGCGACAAGGCCGGCTGTACGGTGTTCGACATCACGGCAGGCGCGGGATCACCAGCCGGGTTTTGCCCCCTGAGCGACCAGGGAAGGACTGCGAGAGTCAGAAGAATCACCGTACGGACCGGGAACATATGACCACGACGATGCTGACGCGTCCTTCCCGGTTGCTTCTCGGCTGCAGCTTCTGTCCCGGGCGTGCATCCCCGTCGCTTGCGCGGTCTCAGCCCCGCGCCGTTTGAGGGCCGGCATCGCGCCCTGGTTTCATTGACGAATCGTTCCTGCTCCATGAAAATAGGATAGTCCCACCCGTGGGCCTGTGGCGCAGCTGGGAGCGCGCTTCCATGGCATGGAAGAGGTC
>JBAUZR010000129.1:0-11049 GCA_049585375.1 Acidobacteriaceae bacterium | reverse complement strand
GGAATACTGCCGGCGACGATTTTGCAGAAGATGCAGTCCACGACGATCTCGATCAGAAGCGGAAGTAAATGCCTGCGGTTGGCTCGGAGGTATTGCGCCAGGCGTTGGTGGTCAGGATCGCCTGGCCGAAGTCCGGAGCTTTGTAGAAGAGGCCGCGGTATTCGATGCGCAGTCCGAAGTACGAAGTGAGCAGCGGGACATTCACGCCGGCGCCGTAGTTGATTCCGGGACGAGCCTGCCACGCAACATTCTGGCCGCCGTTGAGGGAAGGCGAGAAGATGACCGCGCTGACTCCGGCGAGGGCGAAGGGCTGAATTCCGGCGATCGTGTGCGGGCCGTGCACGTAATACGAGCCGCTGAACTCGTGCTGGTTGTGCTGGATGCCGAAGATCTGACCGGTGTAGTACTCGGTGTAGCGCGTGTAGCCATAGCCTGCTTCGTAGCCGAGCCACCAGTGGTAGCTATGGCGGAAGTATGCGGCAGCGCCGGCGGATTTGCTGGTCCGGTCGTTGATGCCGTTGCCGCTGGCGGTGGAGGTGAACTGATAGAACCCGTCGAGCGAGAGGTCATTGTTCTTCAGGGCCGTTTGGGCCTGGGCAGCAGAACTGAGCATCAGCCCAGCCAGCGACGCCAGGCAGAACCACGCAAGCTTACGAACCACCATTCGGAAGGGAAACCTCCAGTTCCATAGTAAAGGCCGCGTGAGAAAACGAACACCTCGTCAGCTATGAAGCGGTCAGCGTTCAGCGAATCCCCCCGGGGGGGTGGTAGCTTTTCGGCTATCTACCGTGTTTGCCGGTAAGTACGGTTTTCGTTTGGGGGCTCCAAACGCCAATTACCGGAAAACAGGGTACATCTCAGAGCCTCCAAAACAGGGGATCCTTTGCAAAGAACATTCGATTGCAGGGAAACACGGTAGTTGTTCAGGGGCTCCAAAACCCTCCCACCTTGCCGCCCAACTGCGGGGGACAAGGATGGGGGTACCGGGTGAGGTACCCCAAGTTGGGATACCGAGTGAATCTCAGATGCTTCGGCAGGTTGGCAAAGAACGAGTGGCTCCCGGAGGAGCGTGGTCCTGGGACCGGCGAAGGCTGATCCGAATAGAGGTAGCAATGAAAAGGACCCGCTTGCGCGAGTCCTCCTGGATCAGGTTCTGGAATCAGTTTGGGGGGCGGCGTGGCGGAGGGCAAGCGAAATCGGAGTGAAGACGAAACGTTGGTAATGGGCGGAGCATAAGCCCAGGCACGGACTTCGATTGTGTCGTGGCGGATTCTCCGCCGAGGTGGTTCCGATCTGCCAGGGGTGAAGCTCCGGATTGCCGGCCGACCTTCCAGAAGGATGTCTATGAGCGCATTGGTCTGTTGGTGCCCGTTGAATCCGACTGCCACCCCGTGATTCCGGCCTGGCGTCGTGGACGCCATCGGACGCAGCGGCATTTTGAGAATTCGCATCGCTGGCAAGCACGAGCACAACCATGGGTCGCGGCCCGGCGTTCGCCTCACGATCGGAGATACCGGCTCCGGCATCCACCCCGACATTCGAAACTCGCTCTTCGAGCCGTTTGTCAGCAACAGGGGAGATGCCAGGACGGGCCTGGGCCTCTGGGTCAGCTCTGAAATCGTGCGCAGGCACGGCGGCAGCATCCAGGTAAAGAGCCGGGTGAACTCTCCTTTTACCGGTACGGTTTTCTCCGTCTTCCTGCCCTCCCGCCTCAGCTGGAATCCGGCGCGCCACTCGGGCGAAATACGCGATTACCTGCCCGAGAGCGCGCAATTTCTGGCTTGATCGGCAAGGTGATGAGAAGCCCGTTTTCCAGTACCTAGCCCGTTTACCGGAATTGACCCCACCTCATCGAAACCGACACCCGAGACCGCCGCCGTGGATCACATCGATTGGTTCGCCGCACCCATGCGTGTACTGGGTAGCCTTTTTAGGACATCCGCTGGCTACTGCGAGCACCCGTAAATTATGGCTGATGCCTGGGTGATCACGTCGCCGGCGCGCCCGTCGTAGTTTCGGTTCGGCTATAGCTTCAGCGCGTCCCAGGGTCCCGTCCACTCGCAGGGGCGGCCTTTGGTACGGTAGCAGACCAGGTCCTGCCCCACCGAGACGGTGACATAGATGTTGATGCCCTCGAAGGTATCGGTGCCCGCCGGACCGCTGGTATGGCGGCAAATGGTGCCCACGCCGGGCACGAGCTCAAGCGGCACAGAAGTGCCGTTGACCTCGATGTTTTTGTGCAGAGTGCCGTCCATGTCGTAGACGTCGTGAGAGCGCCGCCACTGCTTCACCATATCGGTGGTTACGTTGCCGTAGTTGTTCCTGATCAGCCACATGAAGGTGTAAAAGCGCGTGCCCATACCATTCAGGCCCCAGTGCAGGCCGCCGCCTGCGAAATGCGGATTGGCATCCACCTGCGTGGCGTTGCCGTGCTGGCGCATCGGGTGCGCGGGGTCGTACTCGTTCTGTTCGTTATAGCTGTCTTTGCTTTCGACGTTGTTGGTGGAGCAAATATAGGCTTTATTCTGCTCGCCCATATCGCCGGGCCTGCGAACGGCGTAGCGGGCGACGCCGTGCTGATCGGCGGGAATGCTTTCGACGACCCAGGCACTGCTCCCGTCTGAAACCATCCAGTTCGCGCCCTTGCTGCACTTGCCGATGACGATCTTGTAGCCGCTGTTCTGGCGGTACGAGGGCCGGCCTACGGTCAGCAGTTCGACGGCCTCTTTGGCCGTGCCAGCGAACGCGGCAGCATAGAAGTTACCCACCTGCCAGTCCAGACCCGGCCGCCGATAGCCAGAATAGGGTCTTGACAGCGTCGGCGACAGGATGTTCATGCCGCCGCCGGCATAGCCGCTGACAGCCACGCCTTTCTCATTCATGGCGTGCTCGCTGCCTATTTCGCCTGCGGTGTCGGTCACGGTGAAGCGATGGGCATTGCGGTCGCTGGGATTGGCTACGAACGTAACCAGATACTCCTGCGGGAAAAAGTGCTGATCCTCGGAGCTCACGTGGATGGTCTTGCCATCCCTGGTGGCCGCGCCCAGGAGAATGGCGCCACTGCAGCAGTGCACACCGTCGTCTGGCGCCAGCATGGCGGTCTCCGACTTTGGCGGGGCTCCCAGCAGGCCGAAGTAGCTGTTGATCATCAGGATCTTCTGTTCGTTGTTCATGATGGCCGCAAACGCGGAGGCATCGAGCTCCCTCTCCGACCCCTCGGCAATGCCGTGCATGAACTCCAGCCCCTCGGGCAGCAGCGTCTCGTAATAGGTCTGCTGCTCGTGCAGGTAGCCCAGTATGTTCTCCGGCGTCCCCTGTCTGGCGATCAGCTCCCGATACCAGCCCTCATAGACCATGCGGATCAGGTCCGCGGCGCGCTCGCCATATTGCCGGCCCATGTTGAACCACGAGCCGCTGATCTCGCCGAGATAGCGCGGATGCGGATCGTAGGCCGGATAGCCCTCGGCCAGGTGGTAGCGGTGGAGCTGGGTGTTGTGCCCGGTCCATTCGCCCGGCAGGGGCGGGCAGAGCGCGGCTCCGGTGACTTTGTTGTTTCCGGGTGACACGATGGCGGGCTCGCCATCCACGCCTGTCATGGCACCTACAGTGGACGCCCCCTTTGCGAAAGGAGAGGCAGAGGCCGCCAGCGCGGCCGTGGCTCCCGCCGACGCCATTGCTTTTATGGCCGCCCGCCGGGTGATCCTGCCTTTGAATGGCTCTGTCCTGATCGACATGGTTCCCTCCTCTACTCTTCGCCTGGAACAGGTACCTGAGCCCGATCTGCACCGGCGGCTCCGTCTCCGGCTCCGGGCGACAACTTAATCGTGCGATTACCGCCGGCGCGGCAATGATGAAGCCGCAAGGGTTTAGCCATTGTTGGATCGGATGACGCAGTGCTCTCGGGGATGGAGCGATCAGCTACAACTGAGAATAGCTCATTTACAATTTTTGCCCGACCACTTGAGTCCACACAAACGGGCTCCGAGGAGGCTTGTCGGATTGGTACTGCGAAGTCGGCTTCTGTTTACTGATGTGCTCCCAGCTCAGATGGACGTAAGATCGGCTTGCTGGACAAGCGGCTATTGCCGATTCGCTCGCTGTGTATTTCTCAAAAAGTGATCAATCGCGACGCGCTCGTCAACTCCCAGTGTTCTGAGCGGACCACCGGTAATATCGAGTTTGGCGTCGGCCTGCTGGCTACCGATCCCTTATTTCCTCTGCCCGGAGCAAATCATTCGGACCCTTCGTGCCGCATTCCGTTTCTCGCTCATCCAGGCAGCTCTTTTCAAACCTGATCAAACATTTTCCTGATGAAGGCAGGTAGGCTGAATTCTGCCCATCCGTTCGACCACAAACGGAGGGGACGACATAAACGTGAAGACGATCAGGAGATCTGCCTGTGGCAGTGCTGACCGAGGCACTCGCCTGCAGGGGGCATTCGCAGCCGGCATGAGAATCGCATGAAACGAAGAGATTTTGTAAGGCTTGGATGGGGGACCATCATCGCGGCGGGGGCAGGAAGCCTCCCAGCGGCCGGGGAGTCGCAGGGGCTCCAGCAAGGTCAGGGGTCGCCGCATCGTGGGATGGCGCCATTGGGCGCTGAGGCGTCGGGACGGGCGGCGGATTTCAGTCTGCAAATCGCACCTATGCTGGTCGAGCTGGCTCCGCAGGTTGTTGTCAGCACAATCGGGTACAGCAATCAGGTCCCCGGCCCCCTGCTGCGGATGCGCGAGGGGCAGCACGTCACCGTCGATGTTGTGAACGAGACCGACGTTCCGGAGTACGTGCACTGGCATGGCCTGTTCGTTCCGCCGGAGGTCGATGGGGTCGAAGAAGAAGGCACTCCCCCGGTCCCGCCTCACGGCAGGCGGCGCTATCAATTCGTGGCAACGCCGGCGGGTTCGCGATGGTACCACTCCCACACAACGGCCATGCTGGACATGCATCGGGGCGCGTACACGGGCCAGTTCGGGTTTCTCATGATCGATGCCGCGGATGACCCTGGACGTTACGACCAGGAAGTCTTTCTGGCGCTGCGTGAATGGCAATATTTTCTGTCTCCGGTGGATCAGGACGAGATGGCGCCGCATCCCGGCGACCCGATGCCCGAAAAGCCGGCCACTCCGGACCTGCGTCCGAACGGACTCCAGGTCAACGCTCCTCTTTATTCGATCAACGACAAAATACTGGGAGCGGGGGACCCCCTTCACGTGCAACCGGGACAGCGCGTGCTGATGCACCTGCTCAACGCGAGCGCTGCGCAAATTCATCGCCTGGCGTTGTCCGGCCACAAGTTCCGGGTGATCGCTCTCGACGGCAATCCCGTGCCCACGCCACAGCCGGTTGATGTGATCGAGATCGCTCCGGGCGAGCGCGTGGACGCGATCGTGGAGATGAATAACCCGGGCGTTTGGGTGTTAGGGGAGATCAGCGATGTCGCGCGCCAATCCGGCATGGGCGTCGTGGTGGAATACGCGAATCAGAAGGCGCGCGCGCGATGGGCTCCGCTGCCACCGATCGCCGCTGCAAGGTGGCGCTGGGACTATACGATCTTTGGCACAACCGCGCCACATCCCGCGCCCGACCACACTATCGACATGGTCTTTGACAAGGTGCCTGGGGGTCCCAAGGGAATCAATCACTGGCTGGTCAACGGCAAAGAATATCCGCATGAGCGGGAATTTGTTTTTCGGCAGGGACGCCGCTACCGGCTGGTGTTTCACAATCGCACTGACGATTCTCACCCTCTGCATATCCACCGGCACAGGTTCGAGCTGGTGGAGATTAACGGCAAGCCGACGGCCGGGATTAAGAAAGACACGGTGATCGTTCCCGCCTATGGACGCGCCACAGTGGATCTGGTCGCCGAGCATCCGGGCCTCACGCTCTTTCACTGCCATATGCAGCAGCACATGGATTTTGGTTTCATGGCGCTGTTTCGTTACGCCTGAACGGGGCACAACCTGAATCAGGGCGGTTCAGAACGTCGGCCCCGGTGTGCCTGCCAAAATACTGCCTGTCACGGCATCTTCACACATTCGAAACACCCGCGAAACATTCAAGAGATACAAGTGGATGGTTTAGCAAGTATCCCCACCCGCTTTCCAACTTGAAATCCGAAACGTGAGGACTTTATGGAGACGACGCAAGGCAGGATTCGTGCGGCTGTGCTCATGGGCGCAGTCGCCTCGATGCTGACATTTGCAGCCGGGGCAAATGCACAGAATCAGAATGCCCATCCCAATCCGTGGACAAACAGCCGGGGCTGGTCACCCGCCAATTGGGTGCCAAACGACAATCCATGGCCCTACAACAAAGTGCAAAGCACGCCGGTGCTGGGGGTGGTGGGCGACGTCGCCTGCCAGCCAGGCGAGGAAGAAGCTGGGGAGAAGGCGGGTGAAAACTGCAGCGGGGATACGGCTCAGAATCTGGTGGAAAGCCAGGCGGCCACTGCGCAGCAGATTGAGAACATGAAGCCAGACCGCGTTGCGCTGCTGGGAGATGAGCAATACCAGGTAGGCCAATATTCTGACTTTGAGAACTCGTATGAGTTGACCTATGGCGCTTTCAAAATGATCACGCGGCCCACGCCGGGCAACCACGAGTTTTATACCGAGCACGGCGCGATCGGCGTTGCCGGGTATGGCTACTTCTCCTACTTCAACGGCCCTCAGCACAACGCTGATGGAAGCATCATGACGGCTACGATCGCCGGCAACCCTGACACCGCCGGTACCTTCACGCAACCTGTGCCGTACTCGGATGGACAGGCGGGACATTTCGCGCAGACGGGCGGACTGGGAACCAACACCGGAGGGGGCCCGGTGGGAGTTGGAAACGGGTGGTACTCCTACAATCTGGGCTCGTGGCATCTGATCTCGCTCAATATCGAGTGCGAGACACAGCCAGGCGGCTGTTCAACGACGGGGGCCTGGTTTGCCGCGGAACTCGAGTGGCTGAAGAAAGATCTCGCGGCGAACCATTCCGCGTGCACCCTCGCGTACTGGCACCAGCCCACCTACAGCCCTGCCAACGGACTCGGCTTGGAGGGCACGACCGCCGTGGCCTTCTGGCAACTGCTCTATCAGTACCACGCTGACCTGGTGCTGAACGGGCACGACCACCTCTATGCTCGCTACCGCCCGCTTGACCCCGAGTCCAACTACGATCCCAAGAACGGCATTCGCGAATTTGTCGTGGGCACCGGCGGGGAGACGCTCGATACAGTTGTCACAACCCCGGTGGCTTCCGGCTCAGACGCAACGAACCTGGAGGATCCTACCGGCAACCCGAGTTTCAACGCAGAGAATATCCAGGCGTCAACCGGGGAATTCTGGGGGGTGATGGGCCTGAAGCTCCTTCCGAACGGCTATGCGTGGGATTATGAGTCGGCACTGAAGGATCCTGCACAGACAACCGGACCTGCTTCTTTCAGCGACAAGGGCATCGGCACCTGCCACGGTTCAGGCGACCGGTGGTAACCGGATTGTCTTCGCCACGCTAGGCTCTACCCTGCTCGAGTACAAAATCCTCCTTCGCGCCGCTGGGCGAAGGAGGATTTCCTTTTAGCGCCTCGTGGTTCGTTTCTTGTTTGACTTCGACGTGTTTCGAGGCTGAGGACGGTTCGCGCAATTTCCTCCACGCCTGTGAGGGCGGACGCTGCGCTGTTACAGCTCCTTTATTATGGCGGCGTGGGGTGATATGCAGACTCTGTTCAGGCACGCGCGTTATGGGTTGCGGCAATTGCTGAAGACGCCGGCCTTTACGCTGGCCGCGCTGCTGACGCTGGCTCTGGGCATCGGAGTGAACGCAGCCATGTTTTCGGTGATCGATCAGGTGCTGCTGCGGCCGTTGCCGTACCGGAATGCAAAACGGCTGGTGAAGTTTGGGCCGGTGGATCCGGCGTCTCCGCAGAGTTATGGATCGATGTCACTGCCGGATTTGCAGGACATAGCGGCGCGGAGCCATTCGCTGCAGGGGATCGGGTATTTCACGTTTCAGATTCCGACGCTGGGCGGAGGCTCCAGCGAGCCAAAGATCACTCCTGAGATTACGGCAAGCACGAACCTCTTCAATCTGATCGGCGTGACGCCGATGATGGGACGCGGATTCGTTCCGGATGATGGAAAGCCGGGGCGCAACAATGTGCTGGTGCTGGGCTACAAGGTGTGGCAGGAGAGCTTCCACGGCAATCGCGGCATCGTGGGCAGCAAGGTAACGATCGATGGGGATCCTTACTCGGTGATCGGTGTGCTGCCGCCCGATGTCGAGTTTCCTGGCAATGTGGGAGACGCGATTTACTCTCCGCTGGTGACCGATGACAAGAGCATGCAGGACCGGGACAACTCCGGACTGATGCCTTTTGGACTGATGTTGCCGGGGGTTCCCGTGGCGCAGGCGCGGGCAGAGCTGAATGGGATTCGGCAGCAGTTAAGACACGAACATCCCAAAGAGGAAGGCAAAGATCCCATCCGGGTTGAGAATTATCGCGATTCACTGACCGATGACGTGCGCCCGGCGCTGAACGCCCTGAACTTCGCGGTGATTGCTGTGTGGCTGATCGCGTGCGCGAATGTGGCGGGGCTGATGCTGACGCGCTCGAATGCGCGACGGCGGGAGATTGCGATTGTGACGGCGCTGGGGGCTCCGAGGGGACTGGTGGTGCGGCAGTTTCTGACGGAGAGCCTGATGCTGGGGCTGGCCGGCGGTGCGGCTGGGCTGGGCCTGGCGGCGCTGGCGCTGCGTTTGCTGAAGCATTACCTTGCGGACGCGGTGCTGTACGGAAGCGAGATCCATATCAATGTGAGCGTGTGCGTTTACCTGGTGGCGGCAAGCGTGGTTTCGGCAGCGCTGTTTGGGCTGGCTCCGGCGTGGACTTCGGCGCGGCTCTCGGTGCAGGAGGGATTGCGGGAGGGCGCGGCGGCCAGCGGGGTGAGCCGGAAGCAGGCGTTCTGGCGGGATGCGCTGGTGGTGGGAGAGTTCACGCTGACGCTGGCGCTGCTGATTGCGGCGGGGCTGATGATGCGGACGCTGCTGCTGTTGCGGCACAGCGAGATGGGCTTCGATGCGGGGCAGGTGGTAACGGGGGATTTGTATCTGCCGACCCACGGGGTGTGGTGGGCCAACACCGGTGCGCAGAAGGCCAACCTGGTGACAACGTTCTGGGAACCGCTGGTGGAGAAGCTGGAGCACACTCCGGGAATTCTCTCGGCGGGTCTGACCACGGTGCGTCCGCTGCAACCGAACTGGTCGTTCAACGCGCACACCAAGGTTAAAGGCGTGACCTATCCGGACGAAGGCGCGGAGCCGGAAGCGGATGTGCGGGCGGCGACGGCAGGTTACTTCAAGACGTTTGGCGTGCGGCTGCTGCATGGACGGTACTTTGACGATGACGCGGACACTCTGAATGCGCCGCTTGCGGTGGTGGTGAATGAGGCGTTCGTGAAGAAGGTGTTTCCGAACGAGAATCCGCTGGGGCAGCAGATTGAGGTGGGGGACGAGAAGGCACCGGCGCGGGAGTGGGGAACGATTGTGGGTGTGGCCGAGGATGTGCGGCAGCGGTCAGCGGGTGAGGCGTCACAGCCGGAGATCGACGTGGACCTGCAGCAGCTGACGCCACAGGACGATTTGTATCCCGTTCTGTCGTCATTCCTGATGAACGTGGCGGTGCGGACGCATTTGCCGGCAGCGGAGGCGGAGAAAGCGATCCGCAGCGCGGTTCACAGAGCGCAGCCGGAGATCGGGATCGACAACCTGGAGCCGATGGGGCAGGTGGTGAGCGATTCGATGGGAAACCAGACGCTGGCGGCGCGGCTGCTCGGCCTGTTCGCGGGGGCGGCGCTGCTGATTGCGGTGGCGGGAATTTACGGGTTGCTGTCGTACTCGGTAAGCCAGCGAACGCGTGAATTTGGCCTCAGGCTGGCGCTGGGGGCTCCGGAGAGCAACGTGCAATGGCTGGTTTTGCGACATGCGCTCCTCCTGCTGGGCATGGGGATTGCAGCGGGGATCACTCTGGCAGTTCTGGCGAGCAGCGTGATGCGGGCGTTCATTTATGGATTCCACGGATACGACGTGTTCACGGTTTTTGCGGTGGCGGCGATTCTGGCGGTGTGCGGACTGGCGGCGAGCTATTTGCCGGCGCGGCGGGCGGCGAAGGTGGATCCGATGGTGGCGCTGCGGACGGAGTGATGGGAAGCGCCTGGGCCGGAGTTCGGGAGGCCCGTGAGCGGGCATCCCGGACTCGGAACAGGCGCGTCGGCTTAGAAGGGAGTGCAGGCGGCGCCAGCGTCTGAGGTGAGGGTGTTGTTGTTGGAGTACCAGCCATCGGCAGCGAAGGAGGGGCCTCCATAGAAGTAAGAGAAGTAGGCGAGTTCCTGCAGGGTGTAGGTGTGGCCGTTGGGCATGGTGACCGGGGGCATGAAGACGCCGGCCAGGATGTCTCCGACTTCGTAGTTTCCCTGACAGGTCGCGGGCCCGGTGGGGCTGGCGACGGCGGTGACATTGTAGAGCTGGACGGCATTGCTGCCGGTGGGATCGTTCATCCACTCACCGACTTCGTGAGAGAGCGGGACGGAGTCAGGCCAGGTGAAGACGGTCTCGTCGCCAAACTGGGTGACGCCGTAGGTTTGGGCGGGGTCGACACTGCTGTAGCTGTGGTCGCCGGCGGCTTCCGGCTCGTAATAGGGAAGCTGGCCGATGACGGAGCCCCAGAGCACGTTTCCGGCGATGAACATAGGAAAGTTGCCGGAGTTGATGCCGCGGGCGGCTGCCAACTGAGGGATCGCGACGTAGTCCAGATACTCGTCGAAGTAGTCGAGGTCTACCAGGGCGGTGGGGGCGCAGGTGGAGTAGCCGAGATACGAGCTGGACTGGGGCAGGCCGATGCCGGTGCCTTTCGGGAAATCGATGACGATGGGGGGAAGGGTCTGTGTATCGAGATGGAGGCCATACCTGCCAGGATCCTGGCCGTTGGCATTCCAGAAGTTGGCGCGCTGGAAGGCTTCATCGTACTGCGCGTCGCCGAGGTCCATGCCGCCCCAGACCCAGTGG
>JBAUZR010000128.1:0-2401 GCA_049585375.1 Acidobacteriaceae bacterium | reverse complement strand
ACGCTGCTGGCAACCGCCGGCATGCGGCCCGAATGGAACCAGCGAAGAACCTCTGCGGGGCACAGAGCAATTCCCCTTGTGACGGAAGAGGTCGTTCGTCAGGCACCCATGGTCGCCCAACTCATTCAGGGATTTGGCCTCGACATTGCCCAGGTCGTCCGACCCGACGTTACCCTCATGCTCGACGTGGATCAGCAGAACTATAACGTCTTCCACGTCGCCGAAGCGCCTGGCAGCGCCTTCGTCCCCGCCCAGGATTTCGTTCGTGACTGCGGCATTCGCTCCGTTCTGGGCTTCGGGGGCCTCTTTTCCTCCGGAGATCTCTTCGCGGTCATTCTCTTCTCCCGCGTCTATATTCCCCGCGAAACTGCTGAGCTTTTCCGGACTCTCGCTCTGGGCATCAAGCTGGCTCTGCTTCCCTTCGTCCGCGGCCAAATCTTTGCGAAGGAAGCCTGAGATGGCCGCCACGGCCGTCCGTCTCGATTTCGAGGTGGAGCGCCTGCGCTCGCAGGTCTCCACCCTGGAACAGTTACTCGCCGTCCATGAAAAGACCGCTCTCGAGCAGTCGCGTCGCCTCGAAAATATCGTCGACAGCATCAGCGACGGTTTCTTCGTTCTCAGCCGGGAGGGGCGGGTAACGTACCTCAATCACGTTGCCGGCGCCCTGTTCGCGCGCATGGGAGCAGACAGCAGCGACCTCCTCGGTCGGCCGTTGTGGGCAAAGTTTCCCAGTCCTGGCGGCGGGGTCATCGAGCAAAATTTTCGCCGCGCCCTGCACGAACGCACTCAAATTACTTTCGAGGCCAGCTTCGAGGCTGTCAGCCTCCACCTGGAATTCCACGCTTACCCCTGGGACGAGGGCCTCTCCGTCCTATTTCAGGATGTCAGCGTGCGCAAGCTCAACGAACTCCGCCGCGAGCAGATGCAGCTCGAACTGGAACGTCAGGTTCAGCTTCGCACTGCGGATCTGCAGGCCACTCTCGGCGAGCTGGAGGCCTTCAGCTACTCCGTCTCTCACGATCTCCGTGCTCCGCTGCGCAGCCTCGACGGCTTCAGCCAGGCTCTGCTCGAGGACTACAGCGACAGCCTTGAATCTGATGGCAAGCTTTACCTCGAGCGCATTCGCGCCAACGCCCAGAAGATGGCGCACCTGATCGACGCTCTGCTCCAGCTATCCCGCGTCACGCGCGCTGAATTCCATCCCGCACTGATCGATCTAAGCGCCCTTGTCCGTCAGATCGCTTCCGATGTCCACGCGTCCGACCCCGGCCGCAACTGCGAGTTCTCCATCGAGGACGGCATCGTCGCCGAGGCCGATGCCCGCCTCATCGAAGTTGCTCTCCAGAACCTGCTGAACAACGCGTGGAAGTTCAGCTCGCAGCGGCCCAGGACCCGCATCGAGTTCGGCGTGGCTCCGTACAACGGCGTGCTGGCCTGCTACATTCGCGACAACGGCGCCGGCTTCGACATGAAGTACCGCGAGAAGTTGTTCATCGCCTTTCAGCGCCTGCACGATGTGCGGGAGTTCGAAGGCACCGGCATCGGCCTCGCCACCGTCAACCGCATTCTCAAGCGCCATGGCGGCCGTATCTGGGCCGAAGCTGCACCCGGCCACGGCGCCTGTTTCTACTTCACGCTTCACGGACTCTCTACCGAAGCGGCAAAGGCTAATTCCGTATGATCCTGCTCGTCGAAGACAATCCCGATCACGTTGCGCTCACCATCCGCGCCCTCAAGAAAAATCACATCGCCAACGAGGTGGTCGTCGCCACTGACGGCGCCCAGGCCATCGATATGCTCTTCGGGCGCGGCGACTACGCGGGGCGCCCCATGGCCCTGCCCTACGTCGTGCTGCTCGATCTCAAGCTTCCCAAGGTCGATGGTATCGAGGTTCTCCGCACCCTGCGCGCCGAGGACCGCACCCGCCTGCTCCCCGTCGTCATCCTCACCTCTTCCGATGAAGAGCAGGACGTCCTGCAAAGCTACCGGTCCGGAGCTAACAGCTACATCCGCAAACCGGTCGATTTCATGCAGTTTCTCGAAGCCACCAGGCAGCTTGGCCTCTACTGGCTCGTCCTCAACGAAGGGCCCATCGCTGGCCGCAATGGATAGAACTCTCCGCATCCTCAATCTCGAAGACGCCGAGGACGATTCATGGCTGCTGCAGCGACACCTTCACCGCGCCGGCTACCGCATCGCGCTGCGCCGCGAACAAACCATGGCCGATTTCGAGAAGGCTCTGCGCGAGACCAACTGGGATGTAATCCTGGCTGATTACTTTCTTCCTGGTTTCACCGCTCTCGATGCGCTGCACATCGCGCGCCATTGCAACACCGATGTCCCTTTCATTGTGGTTTCCGGCGCCGTGGGAGAACAGGCCGCAGTCGACGTTCTCCGCGAG
>JBAUZR010000127.1:0-3862 GCA_049585375.1 Acidobacteriaceae bacterium | reverse complement strand
GCCTTACCGCGCGGCCTGTCCTGCCTGCGTTGTGAGAGACTCCAGCTTTTGTTCGGCGGCTTTGGTTTGAGTGTCGAGGTCCTTAAAGACGGCGTATTGGGCAGCAGTCGGTCGGGCCCAGGCGACTTCGACGTCCGAGGCGAGATAGGCGAGCCAGCCATGCAGCTTCGTTTCGTGAAGCACATCGCCTTCGCTCGAGCGGATCTTCATCTGTACATAGTTGTCGATGGCAGCGTTGAGGGCGTCGAGCGTGCCTGACGCCTGGGGGTCGTGACGGGCGGTCAGCTTGTCGCGCGCAGCGAGGGCCTGGTTCAGGTCCCGATCAAGTGCGTTCCTGTCGTCCTGGATCTGGTGGGTGAGCGCGACCTCCGCGTCCAGATCCTGAGGAGTAGCGTGGAGGCGCGGATCCAGCGCGACGGTGAAGGTCTCGCGGGACGGTTGGCCATCCACGTTCAGCACCACGGCGTAAGAGCCGGGCACGACAAAGGGACCGTTGGTGGAATAGTCGAGGCCACCGGCCGCCTCGGGAGCGTGGAAACCGTCGACCTCGACGGCGGGCGGGTAGCGCAGATCCCACTGGAAGGAATTCATACCAGGCTCGACGGCGGTGAGTTTCGCTTCGGCTTCCTGGCGCTGCTGGTTGGCGTCTTCCGCGCTGTGATCGGGCTCGGGCTTCCCTGCTTTCTCGTCGGCTTTCTCCTGCTTCTCCTTGTCGGTTTCGAGATGGAGGGTGAAGGTGCGGATGACCTTACCCTGGGCGTCCTCAAAGGTGAGCGTCGCGGGAGTTGTGCCTTTGTAGCCAGCGGGGATGTGGAAGAAGACGGTGGCGCCGAAGGGTGGGTTGGCGCCGGCCGCGGGTTCGCGGTCGTCGGGCGGCGCTGCTCCGTAGGCATGGGTGAGCCAGGCCTGTTCCGGAGCGAAGACATAGCCGGCATTGGCGGCGACGGCCGGTTGATGCGTGAGCTGCTCGAGGAGGGCAAGATTGTCGAGCACCCAGAACGCGCGGCCGTGGGTGGCGATGACGACGTCCCCCTGGCGGCCGTCGATGGCGATGTCGCGGACTTCGGCCGGCGGCAGATTCAGCGTGAGCGGCTGCCACTGCGCGCCGCCGTCGAAGCTGACGTAGACGGTGCTGAAAGTGCCGAGAAAGAGAAGCTGCGGATCGCGGGGATCCTGGCGGATGGCAAAGGCGAATTCGTCGTCGGGCAGACCCGCGGTGAGTGCGGTCCAGTGCTGGCCGAGGTCGGTGGTTTTGAAGACATATGGCCGGAAATCGTCCCACATGTAGCGCCAGGCGGTCAGGTACGCGGTCCCGCGGTCGGTGTGCGACGGCTCGATGGAGCTGATGGCGCAGTCGGGGAGGTCGGGCGGCGTGACGAGCTGCCAGTTTTTGCCTCCATCCGTGGTGACGTGCACGAGGCCGTCATCGGACCCGGCCCAGAGGAGATCGCCGTCGAGGGGCGAGACGGCCAGCGAGTAGACCTCGGGATAGACTTCGGCGCCGGTCTGGTCGAGATCGATGGGGCCGCCGCTGGGGACCTCGGTACCGGGCTCATTGCGCGTGAGGTCGGGCGAGATGCGCGTCCAGGTGAGGCCGTTATCGTCGCTGCGGAAGACGAACTGCGCAGAGGTGAACAACACCTTGGGATTGGCGGGCGAGAAGAGGATGGGATGGGTCCAGCCGAAGCGCTCCTTCAGCTCGGCGGATGAGGATCCGCTTTGGTAGAGGGGCCAGGGGCTGACGCTCTGCATCTGCTCGGTCTTCAAATTCTGCTTCACGAAGATGCTGTAGTAACCGCTGCCATAGGTGATATCGGGATCTCCGGGCTGCGGAACGGTGAACGTGCTTTCACCGAAGGCCACGCTCTTCCAGTCTCCCAGGGGGATGAGGCCGGCAGCGGCCGCGCTGGGACCTTCGAATGCGCCTTCATCCTGCTGAGCACCGTAGATGTGGAACGGGAACTGGTCATCAAGGTTGACGTGGTAGAACTGGCCGGTCGGCTGATTGTGCTCGGTGCTCCACGTTTTGCCGCCGTCGGTGGAGACAGTGGCTCCGCCGTCGTTCCCTTCCAGCAGCAAGCTGGTGTTGTCGGGGTTGATCCAGAGCGCGTGGTTGTCGCCGTGCGGGGTATGCAGTTTGGTGAAGGTCTTGCCGCCATCATGGGAAACCCAGAGTGCATCCACCTGGGGCGCGTAGACGGTGTCGGGGTCTTTCGGATCGGCGAAGACGGCCATGTAATAGAAGGCGCGTTGGCGGAGCCTGGCTTCGTCATTCACCCGCTTCCACGTCTTGCCCGCGTCGTCGGAACGGAAAACGCCGCCATCGTCGGCCTGGAAGATGGCGTAAAGCGTGTCAGGATGGTTGGCGACCAGGGTGACGCCGATGCGGCCCGAAACGCCCTGGGGCAGGCCGGAATTGTGGGTGAGGTTGGACCAGTGCTTGCCGCCGTCGGTGGTTTTCCAGAGGCCGCTGCCGGGGCCGCCGCTCGTCAGTCCCCACGCGGTGCGCTGGGCCTGCCACATCGCGGCGTAGAGCAGGTTGGGATGATTCGGGTCCATCACGAGGTCAATCGCCCCGGTTTTGTCATCGACAAAGAGGATCTTCGTCCAGGTCTTGCCGCCGTCGGTAGATTTGAAGACGCCGCGGTTCGGATCGGGCACGAAAACATGGCCCATGGATGAGGCGTAGACGACATTGGGGTCGCGCGGGCTGACGATGATTTCGCTGATGGAATGGGTTTCGCGCAGGCCGGCGTACTGCCAGGTCTTGCCGGCATCCGTTGATTTGAAGACGCCGTTGCCGGGGATCATGTCGTTGCGAATGTCGTCTTCGCCGGTGCCCGCGTACAGGATGTTGGGATCGGACGGGGCGACGGCGATGGCGCCGATGCTGGCGCTGGGCCCCGGCAACTGGCCGTCGGAGATGTTCTTCCATTCCAGGCCTTCGTCGGTGCTCTTCCAGATGCCGCCCCCGACGGTTCCGGCATAAAAGAGGTTGGGGTTCCCGGCGACGCCGGTGACGGTGATGACGCGGCCGCCGATATACGGGCCGACGGAGCGCCACTCCAGTTTGCTTATCAGATCCTTCGCGGTGAGATCGCCGGAGCTTTGGGCAGCTGCGGGGGCGGCGACCATGGTGGAAAAGGCAAGAACTCCGGAAAAAGCAACCGCGAAAATCCAACCGGCTTTGACGAATCTCATGAGACGCCTTTCGAACGTATATTTCTGGGTACTGGGTGGCGAGTCGAATATAGCATTGTGCAGGCGCTGGTATGAGGCTGCAGACCAGCGGCCTGATTTTCGCGGCTCGAATCTCTGCTGATGACGGTTGCGAGTTTTCGTGTGAACGAGGCCATACGCGGAGCCGCAACGTTTAGCCTCGGACGGTAATGGCGTTCGATCGGTGCTCAATCGCAAAGTTCTCAACCGACCCGCTGCCGGGCTGTCCTCGTGCTCAATGAACCCAGGCCCTGATGTCGACAGCCGAAATTCAGAGCGCCGGCAATGAGTAAACAGAATCCGGTATCATTCTGATCGCTCCACGCAGCCTGGCAACGACTCCAGTCCGGTGGCTCCCGGAGCACTGAGTTGCTACCGCTAGGCCAAAGGAGATTTGCATGAACGTGCAGAACCAAATTAAGGAGTATATGGCCGCTCAACCGGAACCCAAACGCAGCGAAATGCAACAGCTGCATCAGATTATTTTGACGTTGATGCCAACATGTAAATTGTGGTTCTTAGATGGAAAGGACGAGAAAGGAAAAATTGTTTCCAACCCAAACATTGGATACGGATCGCAAACCACTCAATATGCCAGTGGAAAGACCAGGGAGTTCTATCAAATCGGTATAAGTGCGAATAC
>JBAUZR010000126.1:0-2571 GCA_049585375.1 Acidobacteriaceae bacterium | reverse complement strand
GCTGCGCAGCGGGCCTTTCTCGATTGGTTCTGAAAAGGTTAGACGTTGAAGGAAGAGCCGCATCCGCAGGTGCTCTTCACCGCAGGGTTGTCGAACTTGAAGCCGGCGGCTTCGAGGGTTTCGAGATAGTCCACAACGCAGCCATTGAGGTACATGAGCGAGGTGGCATCGACAAAGACCTTCAGACCGTTGAAGTCGTACACCTTGTCCATCATGCCGGACTGGTTCTCGAACGACATCGAATACTGGAAGCCGGAGCAGCCGCCGCCGACGACTCCAATGCGGAGTCCGGCGGGGAGCGGATCCTGCGTCGCCATGATCTCGCGCACCTTGTTCACGGCATTGTCGGTGAGCCGGACGGGGGTACTCTTCGGCGCGGGAACGGCTTCGGGAATCGCGGTGGTCGGAACGGTGGAAGTAGCCATGGACTGAAATCTCCTGGGAACGACGTCTCTGCCCTGAGTGTACCGCAGGCGGCTGGCAGAACACATCCCGTACAGTTAGATGGCGGAATGGGCACCTGAGACGCTGGAATTGCAACCCCAATGGAGACGTCAGTTGCGCTGGGCCGACGCCTCATCGCCGGGCAGCTCCTCGTAGGAGACGAAAGCCAGGTGGTGGCTGTCCGGCGCCCAGGACGAAACATTCATGGTGCCGGTGCCGCCGGTGAGATGCACGAGGGTTCGGATTTTGCCGGTATCGAGGGAAAGCAACCGCAGGGCGATGGGCCGGTTGGCGGGATGACCGGTCGTTCCCGGTTCATAGCTGATAAAAACGATAGTTTTGCCATCTGGAGAAACATGCGGCGTCCAGTTGACAAAGCCATCGTGGGTGACTGGCTCGGGCGCGCTGCCGTCGGAATGCATGCGCCAGATCTGCATGCTGCCACCGCGGTCGGAGTTGAAGTAGATCCATTGGCCATCCGGCGAACAGTCGGGATCGTCGCTGATACCCGTGCCGGTGGTAAGCGCCCGCTCGGGGCCGCTTTGCGCCGAAATGGCGTAGATGTTGCTGGCGCCGTGATCAGGACGCGTGAAGATGATGGTCTTACCGTCTGCTGACCAGCTATGGAAGTAGGAATTCGGATGCTCGGTGACGAGACGCGGCGCGCCGCCGGTGACGGGAACGATATAAACATGCGATTCGGGCTTGCCGGGCATGCTGCATGAGATGGCCAGCCACTGGCCGTCGGGCGAAACGCCATGGCTGCCGTTGCAGTGCGATGCCTCGCCCGTGTCGAGAGGCTGCGGGGATCCGCCGTCTGCGGAAACGGTCATGATTTTGCCGTCCTCGTCGAAGATCAGCGTCTTGCCATCGTGGCTCCAGTTGGGAGCTTCAAAGTGCGCGGGCGCGGAGTAGACGGCGATGGCGCGGGCGAAATTGGAGTCGGTGTTGACGACCTGCACGGTGCTGTTGAGGGTGAGATTGGCAGGAAGGGGCTCAGGATTCTCCAGGGTCACGTGGGAGAAGACCGCCCGTTCGACGCGACCGGGATCGTGCGAAGAGAGGCCGATGCCCACGTAAAAGGGCTCCTGCAGGTGCAGGTGGATCGACGCGCCGACTGCGTGCAGGGGCTCGCCGGACATGCTGAGTTCCATGGTGAAGGCGTCACCGCGCTTGATCAGGCGAAGAACCCTGGGCGCCTGCTCCACGGGAAGCTCGATATCATCGGTGGTCGCATCCTGCGTCGGGCGATACTGCAGGGCCATCAGACCCACGCCATGCTGCGCGGCGTCTACATAAGGGCTGCCGGGAGTTAGATCCTGGCGAAAGATCAGGATCGCCTTCCGGTGCGGATTGTGTTCGCCGACCTTGACCGGGAAGGTGATATCGGCCGTGAGAACCGCATCCCCGGAGATCTTCTTCCAGAGAAAGTGAAAGGCGTCGGTAGTATCCCAAAGATTAGCGCCGGCGGCCGTGAGCGTGTAGGTCTCGGCGGCTGAGTTGTAGCTCCCGGTTCCGGGAGGAGTAACAGAGCCAACATCCGACTGGCCTTCAAAGAGGCCTGCCGGGGCCTGAGTTTCCTGGGCGTGAAGACCTGCCGCGGGGCCTAAAAGGAAGATGGCGAGCGCGAACATCGCAACGCGTGAAACCGGGTGCTGCAGCATAGCGGGGGCCTCCCCAACCGACTCAAAGATCATCCCGTCTCGGGACGAGAGAACTATATCTGGAATGGAGGTCGTACAGGGTAGGGATCAGCTTTTTGGGATGGTGCGCCCGGAGAGATTCGAACTCCCGACCTGATGCTCCGGAGGCATCCGCTCTATCCAGCTGAGCTACGGGCGCGCTCTTTCAGAATACTACGACGCGGCTGCGGGAATGACGAAGCGGGGAACCGGTGATGTCGCGGCGCGGCGCTCCATTTCCGTGGCGAGGCCAGCATGAGGAACGTGGGGCACACGGCATGCCGCTTGGGCGTTTATTACACCGGTATCGGAGTTGCCGTTGAAGAAGAGCAGCGCGGCGCATTCGCAGTGCGGTGGTTTGCCCGGCCGGAGTGACTACAGTAGACTGAAGGAACGGCAGTCGGGGAGTGGCTCAGCCTGGTAGAGCACCTGGTTCGGGACCAGG
>JBAUZR010000125.1:0-7883 GCA_049585375.1 Acidobacteriaceae bacterium | reverse complement strand
ACCCGGATGGGGTTATTCCAGTCATCGCCGCTCATCGGCGCATAGGAGGCGAGGCCGACTCCGCGCACGCCGGGAACGCTCTCGAGGCGCTCCTGAATGCGCCGGTAGAGGTCGGGGAGTTGCGGGGGCTGATAGCCGGCCAGTCCAGGATCGAACCAGGCCACAAAGCGATCCTGAGTGGCGAAGCCAAGGTGCTGGTATTCGAGGTTGTGCAGGCTCTGCGAGAGCATCGCCGCTGCGCTCAAAAGCACCAGCGACAGCGCCGCCTGGACGACCACCAGCGCCTTGCGGGGAAAGGAGGTTTTCCTGGCCGTGGAGCGGCTGGCACCGCGCATCGCTTCCATGGGATCGGCGTGCGAAGCCAGCCACGCGGGCGCGACGCCGAAACCGATACCGGTGACGACGGAGACGGCGAAGGCGAAGAGCAGCACGGGCAGAGAAGGTGCGGCCGTGATCGGCACATACGACTGGGGTCCGGAAAAAGCCAGATGCAGGATCATGCGGGTGCCCGCCCAGGCGACTCCCAGACCGGCCGCACCGCCGAGGAGCGCGAGCAGCAGGCTTTCCACCAGCGCCTTGCGCACCATCCGGTACCGCGAGGCGCCCAGAGCCATGCGGACCGAGATCTGCTGTTTGTGGGCGAGGCCGCGGACCAGCAGAAGATTCGCCAGATTCGAGCATGCGATCAGCAGGACGCAGCCGGCCGCGATCAGCAGCAGCCGCAGGCCATCCCGATATTGCTGGCGCATCTGCGTCACGCCGGCGCCGCCGGGGGTGAGAAACAGGGCCTGCTTCGGAAAGGCTTCTCTCGCCTGCGGACCCATGTCGCCCCAATGCCCCAGTTGCCACTGGCGGAGTTCGAGGCGCAGCTGGGACTGGAGGGCAGTGGGATCGGTCCCCGGCGCCACCCTCCCGATCACGTCGAGCCAGTTGGCGTCCGGCTGCGGACGGAATGCATTGGCCCCGGCCAGCAGCGGCTCCTCAACCAGGGGAACCCAGAATTCGGGCATGCCCCAGCTTTTGAGTGCGCCGCCGAAGAATCCGGGAGGCGCAATGCCGACGATGGTGAAGGCCCTGGTATTGACGAGAAAGCTGGAGCCGACAACAGAGGGATCGCTGCCGAACTTCTGCTGCCAGGCGTGATAACTGAGCACCGCGACCGGAGCAGCGCCATCGCGATCGTCGTTCTCGTTGAGGACGCGGCCCGCCCACGCGCCGATCCCGAAAGTCTGAAAGTAATTGCCGGAGACGTATTCGCCATTCACGTTCTGCGCGGGCTGGTCGCTGCCCATGCGACGGACGGTTAGCGACGAGTTGCCCGCCTCGAATGCAGCCAGGTGCGTGAAGGCCGGCGTGTGATCGCGGAACTGTTTGTAGAGATCGTAAGAAAAGAGAGAATACTCCTCCCACTGGACGTAGCCGCCCCACTCGCAGCAGTGCACCTTGTTGCCGATGCGGTAGAGCTCGTCGGGTTGGGCGACCGGCAGGGACTTCATCAGCACCGCATGCACGAGGGTAAAGATCGCGGTGGTCGCGCCGGTTCCCAGCGCGACGGTCAGGATGGCAACGGCGGCGAATCCTGGCGAGCGGCGCAACTGGCGGGCGGTGTAACGAATGTCCTGCAGCAGGGATTCCAGTCCCATGGTGCCGCGGCGCTCGCGGCAGTCTTCTTTGATCTGCTCGATGCCGCCGAATTCGATTCGAGTGAGGCGGCGGGCCTCGGCTTCTGGAACGCCGGCGCGGACCTTGTCGGCCACCTGCGATTCGAAGTGGAAACGGAGTTCTTTGTCCAGCTCTGCTTCCATCCGTTTGCGGTTGAAAAGCCTGCCCAGCCAGCTCATCCGATTCCCTCCAGGGTTCCCTTCAAAATCAGATCCACGATGTCGGTGAGGCGGGCCCAGTTTTCGCTTTCCGCCTGCAGGTGGGTTCGGCCTTTGGCCGTGAGCTCGTAGAACTTAGCCTCCCGGCCGGTTTCGCTGGGCTTCCAGCGGGCGGTGAGGAGCTTCTTGTATTCAAGGCGATGAAGAGCCGGATAGAGGGATCCCTGCTGGACCTGAAGAGCATCGCGCGACATCTGCTGGATTCTCTGCGCGATGGCGTAGCCATGAATCGGGCCGAGGGCTACGACCCGCAGGATGAGCAGATCGAGAGTTCCCTGGGGAAGGTCGAAACGGTCTTCGTTTTTCTTCATACCTGTGGCTTCTACATATACATCGTCATAGGTAGAAGGTCAAGGCATAGGGGAGGTGCTCTGGAACAGCCGCGGGAGGCCGGCTATCCGGAGGGTTCAGGTCATGGTGGGCTGTTTGTTGCAGGGAGGTTCCCCGCTCTCAGGCGAGCCGCATTGTTTTTTGTAGCGCGGCGGGACGGAGACCTATATCGTGGCGGTCATGCTGGTGGCACGGTCGAAAGTTGCCCTTCTCTGCGTTGCCTTCCTGAGCTTTACGGCCGCACTGCCTGCGCAGAAAATCGCCCCACAAAAGATCACGTTTTCGGGTACGACTGAGGATCCGGCGAAACTGCTGGCGGTGACCGGACTGAAGGCGGGCGATCCGATCGGCCAGGCGGAGATTCAGGCGGCGGGACAAAAGCTGGTCGCCACGGGGATCTTCTTGGATGTGCAGTTTTCGTTCGACGGAGTGGACCTGAACTACGCGCTGAAGCCGGTGGCGACGATGGAACCGGTGCGGTACAACAACTTTCCCTGGTGGAACGCGGCGTCGCTGAATGCGGCGGTGGCGGCAAAGGTGCCGCTGTTTCATGGTTCAGTGCCGCCGGAGAGCGCGATGCAGCAGCAGGTGGCGACAGCCCTGACGGCTCTGCTGGCGGAAAAGGGCGTGCAGGCAACGGTAACGGGGACGCCTGGGCAGGATGCGGAGACGCACGCGGCGGTGGTGGAATACCACGTGGACGCGCCGCCGGTGCAGGTGGGCAGTGTCTATTTGTCCGGGGTGAGCTCAGACTGGGCGGAGCCGGTGCTGGCGATTCAGAAGGCAGAGGCAGGGCAGGCGTTTGATGGGGCGACAGAGGCGACGCTGGCGACGGCGCTGCGCGCGATCTACCACCGCCAGGGGTATCTGGAGGAACAGCTGACGCAGTTTAAGCATGGCGCACCGCAGGTGGCGGACGGCAAGGTTCTGGTGCCGGTGAGCGCGACGGTGGAGCAGGGGCCGCAGTACCGGGTGCGCACCCTGCAGTTCGCCGGCGATTCTGTGGTGACGGAGGAGCAGTTCGGGAAGATCGCCAGGCTGCATCTGGCCGAGATTGCCAATGAGGACCTGCTGCATGCAACTCTGGCGGAGATGGCTCAGACCTACAAGAGCCGCGGGTATCTGCAGGCACATGTGGATGCGACGCCGAAACTGGATGGGCTGACGCGGACGGTGGATTACACGATCACCGTGCAGCCGGGGCCGGTCTTTACCATGGGGACGCTCGAACTGGCGAACGTCAACAGCCAGCAGCGGGAAGAAATCCTGAAAGTGTGGCCGCTGCACGAGGGCGACGCGTACAACGCGGTGCTGGTGCCGCAGTTTTTAACCCGTTATAAGAATCAGCTGCACTCGCTGGACGGGTGGTCGGCGGCATTCAAGGCCTACGAGAACGAAGAGACGCACGTGGTCGATCTGGTGGTGACGTTTCAGCAGGGCGGCACGCTGCGCTGACGGCGACACTGCGTTCTTCCCCGGGCCTGACGAGTGGGTTATCGGATGAGCGAAAGGTTGCGCTGCCGGAAGGCGGTTGCGGCGGGCCTCGCGTGCTCCGAAAGAGAATCGCCGGGGATTCAGAGCTGGTCAATTTTTACGTTGCCGTCGCTGGTGTGGATGGTGAGCGATGTGCCTCCGCCATTCAGCTTTCCGTGCAGCTGGTGGCCTTCTCCGCCGTTGGACTGGTAGTGGTCGAGGGTGAGGGGGAGGGTGCAGTCCACATGGCCGTCGCTGGTGTGAACATCGAGGTCGGCAGCGAAGTCGTGGGGAACGTGAACGGTAACCGAACCATCGGAAGACTGGATGGTGGAGGGCTCGCTGAGCTTCGTTCCCTGGCGCAGGTTCAGGTCGAGGGTGCCGTCACTGGTGTGCAGCGCGAGAACGTGGAAGAGGCCGTCGACATTGAGGCTGCCGTCGCTGGTGCGGGCATCGAGCGCGCCTTCGGCATCGGTGATCCTGACATGGCCGTCGCCGGAGCGGGTGCGGAGATTGCCGGAGACGTGGTCGAGAGTGACGTCTCCATCGCCGGTGGTGAGAGCCAGGTCGCCCTGCAGGCCGCTGAGGGTTACGTTGCCGTCGGAGGTTTTGGCGTCAAGGGTGAGCTGTGCCGGAGTTTCGACGGTGACCTGGGTCTGCTCGCGATGCCAGACGATGTGGACGCCGGGATGCGGCAGTTCCCTGAAGAGGAAGTGGACCTCATCGCCGGTTTGGCCTTCTTCCAGGCGATAGTCGCTCAGTTTGCGCCCCACGACTTCGACGTGGATCCGGATTTCGTGGCAGTCGCCGCAGGAATGGAAGGCAACGCTGGCATCGGAGGTCTCGAAGTTGAGCGTGGGCTTGCCGGTGACAGGATAGGTCTTTGACCAGGAGTGATCGGGATCCTGCCCGAGGGCGGTGAGAGAGGTGAGCATGGCCAGGGCGGCCACGGCGAGGTTCAGTTTCGTCTTCATGCCGGTTGAATACGGAGGGAGGGCTGGCCTGGTTCCTGGAAAAGCGGGCTTTTGGGGCCGGTTCGTCGGGTGGTATTCGAGCAGAAGGCGCAGACGGGGCGTAGACCCCGCGCATAAAATGATCCAGCGCCGAACCGGCGGGCATCACGGCAGCGGCTGGGCCGGCGGCGGGCGGAGCGGTGGCAGTTTGGGGGCCCGATGAGGAAGCTGCAGCTTCGGATGGCAGTTGGATGGATGGTGGTGGGCTGGGCGGCAGCGTGTTCGGCACAAAATGCCACAACGGTAAATCCTGCGGACCAACAACCCCAGCCGCTGCAGCAGCCGCGGGGATTGGCGCCGGATGCGAGTCAGGCTGCGGCTTCAGAGGCGGGCGCTTACCGGGAGATGGACCTGCTGCGGCGTGATGGATTCGCCGGAGCGAAATCCGCGAGCGTGATGGTGCGGGTCCTGGACAGGAAAGGCGCGACAGCCGAGGGGCTGGAAGCTTCCGATTTCGAACTCACGGTGAACGGAACGCGACGATCGTTCCGGCTGCAGGCGCCAGGAGTGGGAACGACGCGGGTTCCGGCGGTGGTGTTGCTGGTCTTCCCGCCGAATCAGCCGCTGGTGCATCATCTGGGCGCGCAGCAGGCGATCCGTTATTTTTCCCAGCTGCCGCAAGAGCCGCTTCCGTGGAAGGTGGGCACGTTCGACGCGAACCGAAAATTCACGCCGTTTACGGACTCGCGGGAGGAACTGCTGGCGACGCTGAAGGGGATTGACGAGGCGAGGGAGCCGATCGAGTTGACGCAGATGGGGCTGCCGCGGGGGGAGCACTGGGCGGGCGGATGGCTGGTGCAGGCGGATGAGGCGATCGGGGTGATGGAGAGATATCCAGGGCCGAAGGTGGTGCTGGCCATGAATCCAGCGGCGGACTGGTCGTTTGGCGGGAACGATCCGATGATCGCGCAGGATGGGCCGGAAACCCTGACGGGGGCAGCGGCCCAGGTGGGCACGCACATTTACGTGGATAACGCTTCAGGGCCCACGGTGGTGATTCCGGGAGGCGATGCGTCGGCGCTGAGCTCGATGGCGGGGGTGAAGCCCTCCGAGACGCTGCATCTGGACGCGGCCCAGGACGCTGCCCTGGCCAGCTATGCGTATCGGACGTCGCAGATGATGCAGAGCGCGGCGGACACGCAGGGAGGCTTTGCCAACTCGCTGAAAGATCTGGCGGGGCAGATTCATCGGAATCTGGACGGGAATTATCTGCTGGATTTCGATCTGACGGCAAAGGACCAGGACATCGGGTTTCCAGCGGTGGGGGTGAAGGTGGCGCGCCGCGATTTGCGGGTGACGATCGAGGATGTGATCCCGATTGGGCTGGAGCGGGACGCGGTGGCGGTGGGCAAGGCGCAGAAGATGGCGGAACTGCTGGTGGCCGCGACGGCTGCGCATGTGAGCTCGCCGGATTTCCGCATCTTCCAGCGGGTAGATTCGTTTCCTCTGCGCGGAGGAACCGACCCCGATCTGCCTCTGAGCGGCGCGGTGGAATGGATCGGGCAGGGTCCGGCGCCAGAGGGACTGCACGTGATCGTCGCGGTGGAAGACGCGACCTTTTCGAGGCTCGTGCTGGAGCGGGCCCTTGCCGCAGAGTGGAGCGCGGGGCAGATCGCGTGGGAGCATGACGGGCAGCTGTCGCCAGGGGCATACATCTGGCGAGTGGGCCTGGTGGATGGAGCGGATCGGGTGGTAGCGGCGTCGGAGCGTCCATTCTCGGTGCCGTTTCCGCGGGAGAACGACTTTGCCGCGAGCAGCCTGGTGGTGGGGCCTGGCTGCGAAGGCGGCGCGGCGACAAGCGGTCTGCAGCGCCGGCGCAAGGAGCCGCCGGGCGGGGACAATGGCATGGCGCCGCGGACCATCGATCCGATGCGGGCCCAGAACTGCCGGGTCCATCTGGATGCTACGCAGCGGTTTCGCACTATGGATACGCTGCGAGCGTTTGTGCGGATCTATCCAGCCGGGCGGCTGGAAAAACGGCCGCCAGAGGACTGGACGGCGCAGTACGCAGTGCGCTCCATGGGCGGCGCGGTGGAGAAGCAGAGCGATCTTCGCTTCACGCTGGACTCGGGCTCTGGCTATCTGGCTCTGGTGCAGTGGCCGCTGGACGGGGCGTCGATCGGGCCGGGAGAACACACGCTGGAGGTGGTGATTCGCGGACCGGGAATCCACGGGGATCTGAGGCTGACGCGGCGGTTTGTTGTGGATGCGCGGTGACGCGGGCGCATTGTGTGCGGGGGGTCACAAGTTGGGGTGACCTTCGTCACGGAGGACGCCTGGGGGCGAAGCGTAGGGTCAGGACAAGACCGGAAAGAAGACCGGTAAAAAAGCCCGAGCGAGGAAGGGGGGCTTTCGCTTATGCCAGCTTCCAGTGGGCACGTGCATTCTCATCCACAGACAACGGTTTTGCGCGGGGCGCAGCGGTTTCCGTTCCGCACGATTGTGGTCGCCACGGATTTTTCCGAGGGATCGTCGGCGGCGCTGCGGTGCGCGCAGGAACTGGCGCGGGCGCAGCACGCAAAATTGCTGCTGATTCACGTCATCGACCCGGTGGGATACGCGTTTCCCGAGGGTGCGCCGGCGGAGGTGACGCGGGACAAGGCGGCGCGCGAGGAACTGGCGCGGATTGAGGCGGAGATACGCCAGCAGGGAATCGCGGTGCACTCACGGGTCGAGACGGGAATTGTGTGCGAGCGGATCCTGCTGTCGCTGCGGGATCACAAAGCGGCGCTGCTGGTGATGGGGACGAAGGCGGTGACGGGGGCGGGACGCGCGGCGCTGGGGCGGGTAACGCGACAGCTGCTGACGCAGTCGCCGTGCGCGATTCTGGCGGTGGCTCCCGACGACGCGGCCCAATCGAGGACGTTTGGGCACTGGCACAATGTGCTGGCGGCGACGGATTTTTCTCCGGCGTCGCTGAACGCACTGCATTATGCCCAGAGGATTGCGGGACGGCACCTGATCCTGCTGCACACGGCGCGGTGCGGGCGGCACGAGGATTGTCCCAACTGCCTTGAGCGGCTGCGGTTCCTGGCTCCGTTCAACGAGTCGCACACGATCCCGGTGGATCACGTGGTGACGGGGGGCGAGCCGGCCGAGCAGATTGTGAAGGCGGCGCAGCATCTGGGGCCCGACCTGATTGTGCTGGGAGCTCCGTCACCGGAGCACCAGGAGCACGATCTGGAAC
>JBAUZR010000124.1:0-8804 GCA_049585375.1 Acidobacteriaceae bacterium | reverse complement strand
AAACCAGGGGACTGACCCAACCTGTCCCCTGCACCCTGTACCCAGCTACTGCCCGCCCCCAACCCCCAGCGCAAAATCCGCGCTGCCCGAGCTCCGGCTCATCACCGGATGCTGCGCGAAGCTCTTGCCCTGCTGCTTCGCCAGCGCCGCCACCTGCTCTTCCACCGACTGCGCCACCGAAGTGTAGATCTGGCTCACCGGATTCATCCCCTTGCTGGCCTTCAACGCCTGGAGGAGGTTGTAGGTGAAATATCCATGCTGCAGCGCGTCGCTCTCCATCGACTCCTCGTCGAACCGCGCCGCCGCAATCACGATCCGCCCCGTCCCGTCCGCCATCCGCTCCAGCATCGCCGGCGATGGAGCGGCATTCGCCAGCCCCGGCGCCATCAGCTTCGCCGCATTTGTCACCGCGCCGCCGCTGTAACACGTGTCCAGAATCACCGCCGTCCGCAGCGCCTTCATGCGCGTCGCCACCGCGTTCGCCAGCTCCACCATGGGCAGCGCCGTCGCGTACAGTGCATCCTGATCGATGTCTTTCGCCTGGCCGATATCGGTGTCGTAGGTGACGATGTAGTTCGCCCCGCCCGCCGAATCGTCGGTGCGCGGCGATCCATGCGTCGCCACGTAGATCACCACCAGATCGTTCGGCTTCGCGTTCCGGGCGATCCAGTTCAGCTTTTCCTTGATGTTTTTGGTCGTCGCCTGATCGTCCAGCAACACGCCTACGTGGTCCGGAGGAAACCGCCCCACCGCCGGATCGGCCAGCTCCAGCGCAAATGCTTTGGCGTCGGCGGTTGTGTAATGCAGCGTCGGAATCGCCGGATCCTGGAATTGCCCGATCCCGATTACCAGCGCCCACTTCTGTTGCACCGGACCCGCCACCACAGGCGCTTCCGCCGCCGGCTCGCCCCGCTCCTGAGTCTCCCCGTGGAGCCCGCGGCTCTGGCTCGGCGTCGCCAGCACGAAGGGGTTCAGCCCTTCCTGCATCGCCTCTGACCCGAACGTCTGCGCCTTTTCGAGCGAGTACTGGGCCAGCCGCGCGTTGCCCAGCCGCTGTTCTACCAGGCTCCGGTAGTACCATGCGTCGCCCAGCTCGGCGCAGGTAGAAACCGCATGCTTCAGCAGCTCCAGCGCATCTTCAAAGGCATCGTCGCTGCTGGTCGGCCTCACCCGCTCCAGCGCCTGCACCACCAGGTCTTTGCCCGCTCCGCAGCGGTCGTCGTCGGCCCGCGCTACGGCGCTGCTCACCAGGACCAGCACCGCCAGCCCCATCGCGAGACTCGACCGCCGCGCGTTCATTTGCCGCTCGTCAGCTCGTGCGCCCAGCGTACCTTCATGGCCTCCAGCAGCGCGGGGCTCACACCGCTCTCCGTCAGCCGCCGCCGCGCCGCCAGGCTCAGGTCAAAGTCCACCACCTTCGCGTTACGTACCGACTGCGCCACAAGGTCATCGGCCACGCCCGCCTTCACCATCGCGACAACCTGGGCATTCGTCAGCGGACGCCCGCCACTGCCCGCCGAGCTGCTTGTGGTCCCGCTCAGATGACTCCCGCCGGTTCGCAGCGACGCGTTGGTCGCCCGATGCGTGGACCGCGCCGCCGCCGTGACCGTCTTCGGCGGCGGAGATGCATTGTCCGCTACCGTCAGCGGGGCGTTCCGCATCTCGTCCAGTTTGTGGTAATGCGTGATGGCTGTCTCAATCCGCTTCTGCGGGATCAGGAAGTACTTCTCGCCCGGTTTGGCGTCGATGGCCTTCCCGTACTCAATGGCCGCCTGATCCAGAAACTTCATCGCAGATTTTTGATCCTGAGCCTGATACCCCAGCGCCTCGTTGGCAACGCCGATGTCGTACAGCCGATAGGCGTCCTCGTCTCTCTTCGAGAGCGGCTGTGCGGTCTCGAAGGTCTCCAGCGCCCGCTCCCACAATCCCGCCTCGGCCTGCTTGTCCCCCTCATCCAGCGCGCCCTTGTTCTTCGCCAGGTAAACGTCGATGCTCTCGTTTGTGTTGACGATCTGCTCCGCCATCCGATGCACCGCCATGGTCAGCAGCCGCGAACGCAGCTCGGCATCTGTCGGCGGCTGGTCATCCTCATCGGCGCTGGCGCCACCCTTGATCTTGTGCCACGAGCTGCTGAGCCCGCCCATCACACCATGGGAAGCATTGTTACCGTTGCTGTCGAACTCCTGGTCGTAGTTGACGGTCACGTTGTCTGACCCGATGGTCGCCCCGCCTCGCGTCTTTGCCTGGAACGAGAGACTCAGCGCCCCGGTCACCCGCGTGAATGTCTGGTTCTTTGGCTGCCCTTTGGTCGCCAGCAGATTCGGCCGCTGGGTTACGGTCGGCTGCGGGTGCGCGAAGTTCGTGATCTGACAGGTGACCGTGACCGCGGGATCGTGCTCCTCCTCCCGCAGTTGCGGATCGTCCTGCAGCAGCTCTGTCTCCAGCAGTGCCTGCAGGTCATGCGCCAGATCCGCCTGATCGTCGTGCGCGACCACTCGCACCCGTATCGTGTCGCCCGGCAGATGCATCAGCGCCGGCAGCTTGCGCTGCAGCGTCACCTTCGTCTTGGCCATCCCGAAGTTCTGGCCCCGCAGAGGCGCCACCACCAGAACCATCGCCAGCGCCGGCGCCGCCACCACCCATCCACGCAAGTTCATTTGCTGCTCCTCGGGCTTCTGGGGAACCCGATTTCCTCGATCCGGAAACCTGACAGCCGCACGCCTGTCCTCGGCCACATTGCTGCTCAAACGATCCTTCGTGCTGGGGAGGGGGCCATCATCATAGCAATTCCGCCTCGCCGAGGGCAGCCTTTTTCGCGCCAGGCAGCCTTCTATCGACGAGTGTCCCCGGAGGCCGTTTTGTTCCACGGATTTGGAGGGAGCGAGAACCGAGCCTCGGCCGTGACTATGCCAGGCCGCCGGCCCGCTTCAGCGCGTCCATGTCCAGCTTCACCATCTGCAGCATGGCTGCCATCGCCCGCTTCCCGCCCTCGGCGTCCTTACCCTGCAGCAGCTTTTCGATGTCCACCGGGACCACCTGCCAGGAGACGCCGAACTTGTCCGTCAACCAGCCGCACTGCATTTCCTTGCCTCCCGCCAGGAGCTTCGCCCACATCGCGTCAATCTCCTCCTGCGTCTCGCAGGGGATCGCAAATGAGATGGCCGGCGTGAACTGAAAAGCCGGTCCGCCATTCAGCGCGACGAACTCGATGTCGCCGATCGTGAAGCTTGCGGTTATGACCGATCCCAGGGGGTTGGGCGCGCCCTCGGCAGCGCGCAGTACACTCCCGCGCTTTGCATTGGGAAAGACCGACAGGTAAAAGTCAACCGCCTCTTCAGCGTTGCCGTTGAACCACAGGAATGGCTTGATGCTCCGCATAAATTCTCCTCAGCTTCAGGTGATCTGGCAATTCTTAACTCGCCCCGCCGGCAATCGCCCCGATCACCAGCAGCGGCTCTTTGCCGGACGCCACTTCGGCCGGCAGCGGATCGTCCGGCGAGTCGTGCGACAGATCTTCCTGGCAGGCAAAGAAGCGCAGGAATGGCCTGCGCTTCTTTGTGTCATGGTCGCGAATCGTGCCCCGCAGCACCGGGTACCGCTCCTCGAGCGCGTCCAGCACTCGCCGCAGCGTCACCGGCTCCGCGACGTCCAGGGCGACCTCCGCGTTCAAATGAGCCAGCACCCGCAGGTGATGCGGCAGCTCCACCCGGATCATGGCAGCGTCTGTACCTCGACCGACAGGACCGCCGGCAGATCCCGCACGATCGGCTTCCAGGAATCCCCGGCATCCGGAGAGACGTATACCTGTCCACCGGTGGTGCCGAAATAGATCCCGCAATCGTCGAGAGTATCCACCGCCATGGCGTCGCGGAGCACGTTCACGTAGCAGTCCTTCTGGGGGAGCCCGTTCGTCAGCGCCTCCCACTCGTCGCCACCGCTGCGGCTGCGCCACACCTGCAGCTTGCCCTCCAGCGGAAAGTGCTCGGAGTCGCTCTTGATCGGAGCCACGTAGATCGTCTCCGGATCATGCGAATGAACATCGATGGCAAAGCCGAAATCCGTGGGCAGATTGCCGCTGACCTCGCGCCAGCTGTCGCCGGAATCGTCGCTCCGCATCACGTCCCAGTGCTTCTGCATAAAGAGCACGCCCGGCCGCTTCGGGTTCATCGCAATGTGGTGCACGCAATGGCCGACCTCGGCGTTGGGATCGGGAATGAACTGGGAGCGCAGGCCTTTGTTGATCGGCTTCCACGTCTCGCCCCCGTCGTCGGTGCGAAAGGCGCCCGCTGCCGAGATCGCAATGTAAATGCGGTCAGGATCTTTGGGATCCAGAATGACGGTGTGCAGGCACATGCCGCCCGCGCCCGGTTGCCACTTTGGACCGGTGCCATGGCCGCGCAGTCCGGACAACTCCTTCCACGAATGGGCGCCGTCTGTCGATTTGAACAGCGCGGCATCCTCGATGCCGGCGTATACGGCTTCGGCGTCAGTCAGCGAGGGCTCCAGATGCCACACCCGCTTAAACTCCCACGGATGCTGCGTGCCGTCGTAGAACTGGTGGGTGGTGAGCGGCTTGCCGGTTGTGTCGGAAGTATCGTAGACAAACCGGTTGCTCTCGCCCATAGGCCAGCCCTGCGGCGACTTCTGGATGCCGCCGCCCGGCGCATGCCACGTTTTGCCGCCGTCATCGGAACGCTGGATCACCTGCCCCGACCAGCTGCTGGTCTGCGAGACGTAAATCCGGTCCGGATTTACCGGCGATCCCTTCATGTGATAAATCTCCCACCCGGCGAAGAACGGGCCGCTGACTTCCCAGTTTTCCCGCTTCCCGTCCGCTGTCAGGGTGAACGCACCCTTCCGGGTACCCACCAGCACACGCACTTTGCTCATGCTCGCTCCTTTGGAATCTTTACTGGGTTTGTGACCGCAGGCTTACATCGGCTTGGAAACGTTGATCATCCACGGCGTTCCGAACCGATCGTTAAAGTGTGCATACCGCTTCGCCCAGAACGTCTCCTGCAGCGGCATCCGCACGTCTCCGCCTTCCGACAGACCCGCATAAACGCGCTCGGCCGTCTCTACATCCGCCAGATCCAGGCAAACCGCCATGCCCTGGGTCTTCTGAAAATGCTCCGGCGGCACATCGGAACCGAGAACCATCTGATCCCCGACAGCCAAAGCCACGTGCATTACCTTCTTCGCCCATTCCGGATACTTCGCCGCCATGGGGCTGTCGCCAAAGGTGAACATGCCGACGATTTTTCCGTCCAGCACCCGCTCATACGTGTGGAACGCCTCTTCGCACTGTCCGCTGAAATTCAAATAAGGTTGGACTCGCATGATGTCTCCCCGAAAGTACAGATTTGAACCGGTCCCTGCTTTGTTTCTGGTCTGTGTGTCGAATCAGGCGGCAAGCCCCCCGCCTGTTACGCAAACGTCGGCACTTCGTCAGCGCTCGGTCCCCAGCTGGCGGGAACCGGAATGTCGAGCAGCCGAAGATAGACGCCAAACTGCCCGCGGTGCTGATACCAGTGATTGAGCATGATGTTACGCACGAAATCCTGCCGGGGCAGCGCAAGCACTTCGTGTTCCCCCGCAAGGACACGAAAGTTTTCCTTCATGGCGGCATCGTCGAACTGCGGCAGCAACGATCGCACGGTCGCCACGCTCTCGTCGAAAGCTCGAAGCACCTGCTCGCGGCTGGCCGGTTCCGGGATATTCGAGAAATCCGGAGCCTCTCCCGTCTTTTCCTGAACGAACCGCACGACGTTTCCGGGCACCTCGGCCAGATGCAGGGCCAGTTGCCCCGCGGACCGGGATCTCCGATGCGGCTTCCAGGTCAGCTTATCCTCGGGCAGACGCTCCAGAAATCTGCGGGTAACCGGCGCCTGCTGGTCAAATTCAACGAGAAATGCCTGTGCGATCGACACGATAGAGCTCCCTTCGATTCGAAAAGCGTGCGTGGCCTTAGCTTCTTTGCCTCAGCGGCACCAGTTTGCAGAGCCGCGGTTCACGCAGCCACAGAGATCCCCACAGCAGCACACCAAAATACACCGGAAAGAGCGTGTGGCTGAAGAGCGGTTCCTGGAGCCGCAGATTCGCCGCCACCGCCCCGCCCAGATAGCCGGTGAGCAGAATAGCCCCCAGGATCGCCGTCTGCGGAATCAAATACAGAATCGTGCTCGCCAAAAGCAGCGCACCCAGCGTTGCCGAGAGTTCAATGGGCCAGCCGGTCCGCACAAAAGCGTCCGCCACCGGCTTCGGCTGCGCGAACTTCATCGCCGCGTCCAACTGGAAGAACACCGCCGCCAGTCCGGCGATCACCCGTCCCGTCCATACCCGTCCTGTGGAAAGCTCCGCCATGTCGTTCCCCATCCACCGTGCTCTCATCGTTGCTTCCGCCATGACCGTCCTCCATATCCACTTTGTGAAATGTCGACTCGCTCTTTCAATGGGAGCCTGACCAGTTCTCTCACTTTTTCGCGTTCTTCGGGTCGGTTCGCCGCGGACCGCCCAGCCAGGGAAGAATCGGCGTTGGGTCCCGATCCTCCCAGCGCCGCCGCGTTTCCGTCAGGATCGCCTCCCGATTCGCTGCCATATGGGCGACCAGTTGCGCCGGCGCCCCGGTGTTCTCGTGCTGAGCGCCCCAGATCAGCAGTTCCAGCATCACCGGCGCCAGATCAATGCCCTTCTGCGTGAGTCGATAGTTCACCCGGCGCCCGTCCTCCGGATCCGACTCCGCCTCGACCACCCCCGACCGCTGCAAACGCCGCAGCCGATCCGCGAGGATATTCGTGGCGATGCCTTCGCCCGACTCCACGAAATCCTGAAATCTTTGAAAGCCGCGCACCATCAGATCGCGCACGATCAGCAGCGACCATCGGTCACCGAACACTTCGAGCGAGATGCTGACCGGACATCCGGAACGGTGGTGAGGAACGGCCTTCCGAGCCACGTCCGCCAATCTAGCAACGATTACTTGTGAATTGCAAGTAGATTGGGGTGGAATTTTTTTCGAAACGGACCGGGCAGAAAAAAGGCCATCCGGTTCGCGGATGGCCTTCTCACACGGCATTCACTGCTTGCTTATTGTGGGGGCCCCTGGGAAGTGCCGGTGGGGTTCTGCGGCTGCGGCGGAGGATTCTGCGGATTTGCCGGAGGTCTGACCGGCGGCGTTCCCTGCGGGTTCGTCGGGGGTTGCGCCGTTATCGGTGCCGTTCCGGGGGGCACAGGCTGGGAATTTGCCGGGGTCGGAGCCTGCTCCTGTACGCCAATCGACTGGCCGGAAACGACCATCTCGACGCGCCGGTTCTTTGCCCGTCCCGCCGCGGTGGAATTGTCCGCGACCGGATCGGCCATGCCATATCCCTGGGAGGTGACGTTGCCCGGCGGCACGCCCTGGGCAATCAGGAACGACTGCACCGCCATGGCCCGCTTCTCGGAGAGCTGCTGGTTGTAATCCTGCGATCCGATGTTGTCGGTGTAGCCCTCAACCTGCACTTTCAGGTTGGGATACGTGAGCAGGATGCCCGACACCTTCGCCAGTTTGATTTGCGCGTCGGTCTTCAGATCGAATTTGTTGAAGGCGAAGAGCACGTCGGACAAATTCACGATAAGCCCTCGCGCGGTTTCCTGGGTGTTCAGGACCTGGTTGAGCTGTTCGCGCAGCTTCTCGCGCATCTGCTCCGCCTGCTGGCGGGCCTGGGCCATGGCCTGCTCCGCGGCCTGCTGAGCCGCCTGCGCCTTCGCCTGTTCGGCCTGAGCGGCCTCCGCCTGCGCCTGCGCCTGCTGCTGTTGCTGCTGCGCAGCCTCGGCCTGTTGCTCGGCCTCCTGCTGCCGCTGTTTCGCCGCTTCCTCCGCCAGCGCCGACTCCTGCGCCTGCTTCTGTGCGGCCAGTTCCGCCGCACGCTGCGCCGCATCTTCGTCGGCCTTCTTCTTGCGGAGGGTCAGGATGCGCGCATCTTCGGCGGTTTGCACCGCCTCGCGCGCGTAGGTGATCTCCTGCTTCATCTCCTTCTGGTGAATGTCCATCTGCTGGGCGTTGCTGAGGTCCTGTTTGGCCGTCGCCATGGGTTCCGGCGCATACTGCTCCGCCCCTGCGGCGTCAGCAATCTGCACCGCGTTGATCGCCTCATACAGCTCCAGCGGTGAGCGGTCATTGCGAGTAATCGGGTGCAGCACCGAGTGCGCTCCCGCTGTCTGGGTATACGCACCGCGCGGCAGCAGACTGTAATGCGCGTTGACCGTCTCCAGCACCCCGGTGGTCTTGTCATTGATCACGAAGTTCTGCATCACGACCACGTCGCTCGGCATGGTCACCGCGAAATAAGGCTCGGCGGTCAGGATCAGTCCAAAGGACTGGAGGTTGGTGGTTACCGTGGAGTCGGCCTTGCCGTGAGTCCAGAGAATCTCGCCCAGATTGACGGGGCGGCCTTCCGGAGTAATCGCCCACAGGACGTAAGTCAGATATTCCACGCCAAAGCTGTTCGCCGGGATCAGGCCTTCCAGGTGGACTTTGATCTGCGTCCGCCCATTCAGACTGTTCACTTCGGCGCTGCCTTTTGCCAGGGGCAGCAACTCGGTGCCCCGGAAGCCGATTTTCGTCGCGCCGCTGCGATGAAAGTAGTTAATGGCGGGAATGTTGCGCCCGACGACGGTGATCTTGTAGATCGGGACACCGTTGTCCGTCTGGCCCTCAGGCTGTTGACCCTGATTGTTCGGCCATTGGTTGGTTGTGGTGGGATTCGCCTCCTGCGCCAGCAGCGTTCCGCAACCAGCTAATGCCACCGCCAATATCCAGACCC
>JBAUZR010000123.1:0-1523 GCA_049585375.1 Acidobacteriaceae bacterium | reverse complement strand
CAACTTCGAATACCGCTCCGGGAAATACCCCGAGGAAGACTACGCCTCGCAGCGAGCCCTTCTCGAAAATGAGGCCGCTGAAACTGTGGCCGAAATCGATCTGCTCGAATCCGATGCGCTCGCCCTGCAGCATGGCTGAGCAGGACTGGAAACCATGAAGAACGTTTTCTCTCGACTCTCCCTTTTCGCCGCTCTCGCTCTCCCTGTTTCGCTTGCGGCCGCCACCATCTCCGGAACCGTCGTCGACAAGACCACCGGCAAGCCCGCCGCCGGCGATCACGCCGTCCTCCTCGACCTGCAGCAGGGCATGACCGAATCCGCCCAGACCACCATCGACGCGAAGGGCCACTACTCCTTCACCGTGCCCGACACCAACGGCATGCACCTCGTCCGCGTCGACCACCAGAAGGCCTCCTATTACGGTCCGGTTCCTCCCAACACCACCAGCGTCAACATCGATGTCTTCGACGTTGCGCCCAAAGTCGACGGCATCCACCTCTACGCTGACGTCGAGCGCATGGAAACCGACCAGCAGGGCCTCAGCGTCACTGAGAGCTACTTCGTCCGCAATGAATCGAAGCCCCCGAAGACGCAGCTTAGCGCCCATAGCTTTGAGGTCTACCTGCCGCCCAACGCCACTCTCGAAGGCGCCACGGCAGCCGGCCCCGGCGGCATGGCTGTCGCCAGCTCCCCAGTGCCCACAGGCGAAAAAGGCCATTACGCCTTCATCTTTCCGCTCCGTCCCGGCGAAACTCGCTTCCAGCTTGGCTACCACATTCCGTACAGCGGCAGCGCCTCGCTGCACGCCGAGGTCTCTCTGGCCGCGGACAACGTCGCTATCATGCTGCCCAAAGCCATGACCTTCTCCGGCCAGGGATTCCAGCCGCTTCAGGGCGATGCCAGTGGTCCCGGCACCCAGACCTGGCTCGCCACCAACCTCAAGCCCGGCACTCTAGCCGCTTACACCGTTTCCGGCACGGGATCGATGCCCCGCGAGCAGCAGCAGGCACAAGGCCAGGGCGGTCCCGGCATGGGAGATCAGCCCGGAGCCGGTGCCGACCAGCCCGGAGCTCAGTCAGCGGCCCCCTCCAACGCTCCCGGCGGCGGACTCGGCAACCCCATCGATACCCCCGACCCGCTTCAGAAATATAAGTGGTGGATCCTCAGCGGCGTCGGCCTCGCTTTCGTCATCGCCGCTGCCTTCGTACTCCGCTCGAAGCCCGGACAACAGCCAGCCATCGCCGGTGCCGCACCCGTCCCCAACCCGCTCGCGCCCACTTTGCCGACTGGCGTGAAAGCCACCGCCGTTCGCGCCGGCCTCGTTTCCGCACCCGTAACCAACGGCGCTCACCTGAAGCCGGTGATCGCTTCCGGGACACTCGCCGCACTCAAAGAGGAACTCTTCACTCTCGAAACCGAACGTCTCGAAGGCAAAATCAGCGATGCGGAATACGCAGAGCACAAAGCCGCGCTCGAGGTGCTGCTCAAACGAGCCCTCGCTCGCGAATCAGCAGCAAAATTGG
>JBAUZR010000122.1:0-9590 GCA_049585375.1 Acidobacteriaceae bacterium | reverse complement strand
TCGACTGCTCGTCCGGACGCACGTCATAGCTGTCGTAGTCATAGAAGATCGGCTTCACGTTCTGCTCGAACGTGTTCTCGTCGATATTCGACTCGGTTGGCGCCGGCGGAGCCGCAGCCGTATTCACCGTCACCGTCGCCGTGGCATCGGCCGATCCGCCGTCGCCCTGCGCTACCAGGTGGTAGCTGGTGGTCTGCGTCGGCCGCACCGATTGCGTACCTGAAGAAGCGACCGTTCCCAGACCCACGATCGACACGTTCGTCGCATCCGTGGTGTGCCAGGTCAGCACCGACTCGTCCCCGGGATTGATGCTCTCCGGAGCCGCTGTGATCGTCGCCGTCGGAGCCGGAGCTGCCGGGGGCGGCGCGGGTGGAGGCGGAGGCGCCGGATTCTTCTTGTGGCATCCCGCTATCGTCAGAATCGCCGCGAGACTTGCGGCCACAACCAGGGTCTTGCGATTCGAATAGTGCACGTTCCTCCTCCTTAAGGGAGCATGTTTAGTTCGGCCAAGGCAACGCGGAACGGGAACCCGTCCGCAACTACGTCAACTCATCACTTCCAGCTCCAGTCCGGCTGGGTATTGCTGCCATCCCCATGCGTGAGCTGTTGCTGGTCGGTTCCATCGGCCAGCATCATCCAGATTTCAGTGTGGCCGCCCTGCTGACGCTGGAAGACAATATGCCGGCTGTCCGGCGACCACGAGGGAAAATCATTCGCCCCCGCGTCGTGGGTCAGCTGCGTCCAGCGTTTGCTGGCAATGTCCATGATGTAAATGTCTTCGCCGCCCGGCGCGCCCGGTCCATAGCTGCGGTTCCACGCAAAGGTCAGGAACTGCCCATTCGGCGACCACGACGGCGATGTCGCATACCCGCCATCGGTCATCCGCGTGATGTTCGCTCCATCCGCATCCATGATGTAGATCTGCGGCAGCCGGGTCCGTCCGCTCACCCACGCAATCTGTGCGTTGGTCTTGGGATTCCACACCGGGGAGACATCCGGCCCGCGAAACGCCGTCAGCCGCCGCTCTCCCTGGCCGGAGCGGTCGGTTACGTAAATCTCCGGATCGCCTGTCCGTGCCGATGAAAATGCCAGGTGGTTCCCGTCGCTCGACCACGCCGGCGACAGAGTGGTGTCGCCCCATGCCGGGAAGGCCACCATCCGGTTCAGGTCCAGCGAGAACATCCGGATCGACCATCCGTTCCGCCCCAGCGAGCTGAACGCCACTCGCGAATTGTCCGGCGAAACCCGCGGCGATAACGAGATCGTTCCCAGATGCGTCAGCTGCCGCTGATTCATCCCGTCGTAATCCATCACCCAGATCTCTTTGCTGCCGCTGCGATTCGACACGAAGTAGATCTTCGTCTCGGCAATCCCCGGGATTCCGCCCAGCGTCTGGATAATCTCATCGGCGAAGCGATGCGCGATCTGCCGCGCCGCCTCCACCGTCGCCGTATCTCCGTACTGCTTTCCCAGCACCTGCGGATTCGTCGTGCTGTGCGTGTCGAACAGGAAACCCTGCACGTTCACCCGTCCGCCGCTCACCGCCAGATTCCCAAACGCCACCATCGCCGCATTCGACGGCTCCGCCGACCACTGCGCGGCGCTGAACTCCTGGGGGCTGCCCGGAGTCACGTTGGGGATCATGCTCTTCGACACAACGTCGAAAATGCCGGCATAGCGAAGATCGTTGTAGAGCGTCTGATCGAAGGCCGACTTCAGCCCCGACGTCTGCGGATCGGGCGTGGTCGCTTTGAAATCGGCCGCCGCGATCCGGATTTTCGATACGCCCAGATTGGTTCCCGTGCGCACCCAGTCCTGCGCATGCAGCGGGAAACTCACAGCGACGAGCAAAGCAAAAAGAAGGAAGAAGGGAAGAGAGACAGATTTCCGTGGCGAACTCAAAGTCATGCTGGATCCGTTTCCATGGGGAGAATGAAAGATGATCTGCGCAATTCAGCTTCGGCCGGAACGACCTGCCGCCTTCGCCCTCCTGGTGCCGCATCGATTGCGCAAGAGGGAAGAGCCAGATTGGAAGAACGGTAAAGGGGCACGTCTGAGCCGATCGCCGCCCTGGGTGTGCTCAATTCATCGCGACGGCTGATCGTAGGTAAAAGTGTACTCCACTGAGACGCTGCTTCCTGTGTACTGACTTGGTAACGGTCCAAAGGTTTGCACCCTCTGTACCGCATGGGTCGCGGACCCATTCAGCGTCGGAGAAGAAGCCGGCTGCACGATGTGGATGTTACTGACGGAACCGTCCCGCCCGATTGTGAACGTCACGCTCACCTGGCTCCCGTACGCCGTGTGCGAATCGATCTCCTGCGTGTACCAGTTCTCGCTCACCTTGCGCGTGATCAGATCCACGTACCAGGGGAACCGGGAGGCGAAATCTCCCCCCGTCACCGATACCGGACTGTTCGTCCGTCCTGGGTTGATCGCATGGGCCAGTTGCGACGGCGCGGCCTCGCCGTAGTTGGCCCGGTTTGGCTGGTTCGTCGGCTGCGCATGGGGCGGCGAGGCTTCGTGCGGCTTCTCAGCAGACTTCAGCTTCGGCTTCCGCTCCGTCAGCGGAATCGCATCCGGCTGCTGTACCGGGATCGTCTCTTTGGTCGGAGGCGCCGGCGAGGGGCTCGGCAGCTGCGTGGCCAGCACATTCGGCGTCGGCGGCGCCACCTGCGGCAGCGGAATCGAGGGCGCCGAGCTCACCAGGTTCGCCTGGATCGCTCCCGGCGGCGCGTTGTTTCCCCACTCCGTCCCGTGAAAGCGCCCGTTCACCCACATCAGCAGCGCCAGCAGACCCACAAGGCCCACGTGCAGCATCACCGATCCCGCAGCGGGCGGCCCAAACGGCTCCGGTTCAACTTGAATGACAGGTCGACGCACTCGTTGGAAGTCTCTCTCTGTCTAGTTTGACGCGCCCGCGCCCATCGCACAACTGGCCGCGCCCCTTTGGACCCCCTTCTCGATCCCAGGGTTGCACGGATCGTCATCATGCCATGACCCGTGCACCCTTCCGGCCCCCCCTCGATCCGTCACTCCTGATCGTCTGATGGACCCTGGCTCTTTCCGGCGGGCTTTGTCCCATGCAGAAGCGGGCTCGGGTGAGATAAGCTGCGGACGCCGGACGCGACGTCCAACCTTCTTCTTCAGGAGGCCAGGGGCATATGAAATCCGCCGAGAACCTGACCCAGGATCTTCGCTATGCGCTGCGGCAGATTCTCCGCAGTCCAGCCTTTGCTGCCGTCGCCATCCTCACCCTCGGCCTGGGCATCGGCGCCAACGCCGCCATCTTCAGCCTGGTCGACGCCATCGTCCTGCGGCCGCTGCCCTATCCCCACCCAAAGGAACTGGTGGGGCTCGGCCAGTGGCGCAACCAGCGCGGCGAAGGATACGTCCAGACCGGCGTATCGGCGCCCAACATGGACGATATCGCCAGGCAGACGAAGATTTTTCAGCAGACCGGCTACTACCGATGGTCGGGCTTCACGATCACGGAAGGGAACCACCCGGAGAGCATCGACGGGATTGAGGCGTCCGCCGGGATGCTGCCGGTGTTCGGCGTTGAACCGCTGATGGGCCGGTTTTTCACCGCCGAGGAGATGCAGCCAGGGCACGACCAGGAGGCGATTATCGGCTACCGGCTGTGGCTCACCCGCTACGCGCGCGACCCCGGCATCCTGGGCAGGACCATCGATCTGAACGAAAAGCGGTACACCATCATCGGCGTCATGCCTGCCGGCTTCCGCTTTACCTGGGATCAGGAGATGGACGTCTTTGTGCCTCTGGCGCTCACGCCGGAGGAACGCAGCGAGACCGGCCGAGGTACCTCGCGCGATCTGCAGGCGCAGGCCAGGCTGCAGCCGGGAGTGAGCGTGCAGCAGGCGCAGTCCGCCATGAACACCCTGGCAGCCGACCTCGCGACTCAGTACCCTGACGCGGACCAGGGCTGGGGCATCAGGGTGGAGCCGCTCCACGCGGCGTATCACCGTCAGATGGCGACCCCGCTGCTCATCATGTCCGGCGCGGTGTTTTTCGTCCTGCTGATCGCCTGCGCCAATATTGCCAATCTGCTGCTGGCCCGGTCCACGGGAAGAAGACGCGAGATGGCGGTGCGGGTTGCCATCGGCGCCAATCGCCGGCGGCTGATCACCCAGTTGCTCACCGAGAGCGTGGTGCTGGCGGCGGTGGGAGGAGCGCTGGGCCTGGCTCTGGCCTGGGCCGGCGACCGCCTGCTCACCCTCGAGATGACCCGCTATCAGCGCTTCAGCGTGCCGAACGCCGGCGTCATCAGCATCGACTGGAGGGTTCTGCTCTACTGCCTGGGCGTGACGCTGGTGACGGGCGTCGTCTTCGGCCTCGCGCCCGGGCTGGCCGCCTCAAAAACCGATCTGAACGACGCGCTGAAGGAAGGCGGCGTGACTTCCACGACGGAGTCGGGCCGCCGCCGGCTGCGCAATGGTCTGGTGGTCTGCGAAACCGCTATGGCCCTGGTGCTGCTGGCCGGCGCCGGTCTGCTGGTGCGGACGTTTATGCGCCTGATGGAGGTGGATCTCGGCATCAATCCCAACAATGTCGTGACCATGTCCATCGACCTGCCGCCGTACAAATACCCAACGGCCGCCGAGCAAACACTTTTTTTCCGGCAACTGCTGGATCGCGTGGAGAATCTGCCCGGTGTGGAGGCTGCCGGCGTCGAGCAGTCGGGATCCACCGTCTTCTTCCGGCCCGAGGGCCAGCCGCCCGCCCCTCCGGGACAGGAGCCGACCGCGGAAATGAATGTGGTTTCGCCGGCAGATTTCAGGGCGATGGGTATTGCTCTGGTATCCGGGCGCGAGTTTTTCCGGAGCGACCGAGCAGGCACGGCGCCGGTCGCCGTAATCAGCGAGATCGTGGCCCGCCGTTACTGGCCGCATACCAATCCGCTCGGCCGGCATCTCACGCTGCTGTCGCGCGTCTATTCGGGAGAGAGTGCGGGCCCGGCGGTGTCGCCGGAGATCGTCGGGATAGTCAGGGACCGTCGTGGTTACAATTTGTGGGAGCCCCGCGCCGATATCTATATCCCGTTCGAGCAACATCCGATTTCCTGGGCGTACCTCGACGTCCGCACCCTGGTGGCGCCCATGACGGTGGTCCCGTCCATCCGCAATGCGGTGCTGGCCATCGATGCGGAACAGCCGCTGAATGACGTGCGGCTGCTGACCGAGACGATCGCCCAGACCTACGGGACGCTTCGCTTTCCCATGATGCTGGTGTGGATCTTCGCCGCGCTGGCCCTCCTGCTCTCGGCCGTCGGGATCTTCGGCGTCATGTCGTACACGGTGAGCCGCCGCACCCAGGAGATTGCCATCCGCATGGCTCTGGGCGCGGACCGGCCGGTCATGCTGCGCCTGATCCTGCGGGAGGGGCTGGCGGTGACCCTGCTGGGCGTGGCCATCGGCCTGGTCGCCGCGCTGGGCCTGAGCCGCGTCATGGCGGGTTATGTTTATGGAATCCGCGCCACCGACCCCCTGACCTATGCCGCTGCGGCGACCCTGCTGATTCTGGTGGCGCTGGGTGCCTGTTATCTTCCGGCACGGCGCGCCATGCGGGTAGAGCCGATGAAGGCGCTGCGGATGGAGTAATTGCCGGTCCGAGCCTCCCCGCGGCCTCGCCTCATCGGCCGGGTTTCGCGAAAATGCGGCGGCAATGGCGGTTTCGGTCTTGTCGTGCGCCACCCGCTTTTGTAAGGCTTTTCCGCCCCCTGAATCCCCCGTTCCCTCGCATTGACTCTGCCCCCAAATTCCCGTATTCTTAAGTCCTTGCGCAGTGTGCGTCTTCTCGCCTGTGCGTTGCTGCCGGGCGGATGACGGACGAATCCGAACAATCGGGGTTGTACGCCGGATCGGGTTCGACAGTTCTGCGCCAACTCACGCGAACAGCTTTCGGGGAACCGCGGAAGAGTTCTAAAGCCGCGGAAACGAAATTGCGTGGGCGATTTTTGAAATCAGGTTCAGGCGTAAGGCCAGGAGAAAAGAATACCGATGTCCACCTTTATTCCGAGCGCGCTCGAAATCGACCGCAAATGGTTCGTCGTCGATGCCAGCGGCAAGACCCTGGGACGCCTCGCCACTGAGGCCGCCAGCGTGCTGAGCGGCAAGAGGAACCCGAAGTACACCCCGTTCCTCGACATGGGCGATCACGTCATCGTTATCAACGCCGCTAAGGTGCGCCTTACCGGTCTCAAGAGCCAGAGCAAGCAGTATCGCCGCTATACCGGCTTCCCCGGCGGCCTGCGCGAAGAGTCGTTCGTTCGCCTCATCGAGCGCCGTCCCGAGAAGGTCGTTGAAGAGGCCATCAAGGGCATGCTCCCCAAAACCAAACTCGGCCGCAGGATGGCCACCAAGCTCAACGTCTACCGCGACGACAAGCACCCGCACGCGGCCCAGAAACCTCAGCCGCTGGAAATTTCCGCTTAAGGATTAAGGACGCACATGGCAGATCTGGTTCAGTACTACGGCACGGGACGGCGCAAGTCGGCAATCGCCCGCGTCTTCCTTCGCCCCGGCAGCGGCGAGTTTAAGGTCAACGGCAAGGCCCTCGACACCTACTTCGTCACCGAGCAGCAGCGCGTCTCCGCCAGAAAGTCGCTGGTCGTCAGCGACACCGTGGCCACCTTCGACGTGGTCACCACCGTCTCCGGCGGCGGCGTTGCCGCCCAGGCTGACGCGGTCAGGATGGGCATCGCTCGCGCCCTGCTCCAGTTCAATGCCGAGCTGCGCAAGACCCTCAAAGCCGAGGGCCTGCTCACTCGCGACGCCCGTGTGAAGGAACGCAAGAAGTACGGCCAGAAGGGCGCCCGCAAGCGGTTCCAGTTCAGCAAGCGTTAATCGCTGCTGGACGTCATCAGGTTCGGGTCAGTTGCGAGGCGGTTTTGCTAAACGCTAAACGCTGACCGCTGGTTTCGGTTGTTCAATCTGCCCGCAAAGCGGGCATCAATTCCGGCCCGGTTGTACCGTCCGGAATGCAGTCCACAAAGGAGGCTGTTTGGCCACGATCACCATGAAGGAGCTGCTCGAAGCGGGAGTCCACTTCGGGCACCAGACCAAGCGCTGGGATCCACGCATGAAGGAGTACATCTTCGGCGAGCGCAACGGTATTTACATCATCGACCTGCAGAAGACCCTCAAGATGTTCAAGGAAGCGTCGAAGTTCGTCACCGAACTCGCCGCCCAGGGCAAACTTCTGCTGTTTGTCGGCACCAAGCGCCAGGCGCAGGACGCCATCGCTGAAGAAGCCACCCGCTGCGGGATGTTCTACATCAACAACCGCTGGCTCGGCGGCCTCCTCACCAACTGGGTGACCGTGCAGAAGTCGGTGAAGCGCCTTCAGGAACTCGATGACATGGCCACCGACGGGCGCTACGATCTCCTCACCAAGAAGGAAGTCATCCGCCTCGAGCGCGAGCGCAAGCACCTGCAGGCGAACCTGGCCGGCATCAAGGCCATGCGCCGCCTGCCCGACGCCATCTTCGTCGTCGACTCGTCGAACGAAGCCATCGCCGTCAAGGAAGCCCGCAAGCTCGGCATCCCGGTCGTCGCCGTCGTTGACACCAACTGCGACCCCACCGTCGTCGATTACGTCATCCCCGGCAACGACGACGCCCTCCGCGCCATCCGGCTCTTCACTTCGAAGATCGCCGACTCGGTCGCCGAAGGCGCCGCTGCCATGAACGACAAGCAGTTTGCCCCAGACGGAGCAGGAATCAGCGCCGATCTTCAGGCCGTGGCCGAAGCCGAGCCCGGCATCGAAGCTGTCGCCGCTGCCCCCGAAGCCGAGCCCACCGAGGTCGTCGATCTCGAAGCAGCCCTCGGCGGAGGCATCCGCAAGGCGCCCGCCATCGTTGCGGCCCTCGACGAAGCCGAGGCCGCCGAAAGCGGTTACTAACTCCAGGGCCGGACGGCCCGCGATCGCGAGAAGCGTGGCTGCCGTCGAGAGCCACGCTTTTTGTGTGTAGAACCATCCGCGCTGCGTTGACCTCACCGTAACGTGGATCATGAAACTCTGAAGCTGAGGAAGAAGGAATCAAGGATGTCTACGGTGACTGAAAAGATCGACGCCAAGCTCGTCAAGGAACTCCGCGAAAAATCCGGCGCCCCCATGGGTGACTGCCTCAAGGCCCTCCAGGAAACGAAGGGCAACATGGAAGACGCCTTCGTCGTCCTGCGCAAGCGCGGCATGGCCTCTGCCCAGAAGAAAGCCACCCGCTCCACCAATGAGGGCGCGGTCGGCCAGTACATTCACGCCGGCGGCAAAATCGGCGTCCTCGTCGAGGTCAACTGCGAGTCCGACTTCGTCGCCCGCACGGACGACTTCCAGGAGCTACTCAAGGACATCGCCATGCACATTGCCGCCACCGACCCGCGCTACATCCGCCGCGAAGACGTGACGGAAGAGGATCTGGCGCGCGAGAAGGAAATCTACCGCGCCCAGGCCGCGGCCACCGGCAAGCCCGCCCCCGTCGTCGAAAAAATCGTCGAGGGCAAAATGACCAAGTTCTATGAGGAGGTCTGCCTGCTCGATCAGCCCTTCATCAAAGAACAGTCCGTCTCCATCAAGGACATCATCGCAACCAAGGTCGGCAAGCTCGGCGAGAACATCACGGTTCGCCGCTTCGCAAGGTTCAAGGTAGGCGACCCCAACTGGACCGTCGCCCAAACCAAGTTAGCCGAAGAAACCCCCACCGCGGAGTAGGACAACAGGCGACCGCGCCTCGCGCCAAACTGGATCCAGCACAAAAGCCCGGCAGTCATGCCGGGCTTTCTTGTCGAACGAACCGGGTGCCCCATCCTTGTCGCTTCTGGTTTTGAAGCGACAGGGTGGGAACCCTCTACCGATCCCGATCCCTAATCCCTAAACTCTGCCCCGCAACTCCGGATACCGCCCAAAAATCATCCTCTGATCCTCCTCCGGCAGCTCCCCCACCCGCACCGGCTTGTCCTGCTTGCGCGTCCCCTTCTCGTTCAGCACGTTCATCAAACTCCACTCCCGCTGCAGTCCCTGCGGCTCCCGCGCCGGAAGATCGTAGCGCGTAAAATCAATCGCCATCCATGGACTGTCCCTCTCCCAGTTCCGCAGCAGCGCCAGCCGAAACTCCTGGTTCATATACCACCGGATCTCCAGCTCCTTCTCTGACCCCGGCGCGCCCGTCCCCTTCGCGTCAAACCGGTAATTGATCCTGTCGTTGTTACGATAATGCCGCCGCCACTCCAGACCGAACTCCCCCTCGGTCATCACCCGCGTATCCGGCCAGCGCTCCCACACCGCGCCCAGCCACCACGCCAGATCCTCATCGTGCCCCAGGCTCGTCTCCCAGATCCCCGTCACAAATCCGAACCCGTTCAGCGCGTGCCCCGCATCGAAGTGCATCGCCGTCGTCGCCATCATCTCGCGCCGCCCCGCCGCGACGCCCAGATCCTGCACCGTCTCAATCGGACCCACGCCCATCCGGCTGTTGAACCCGCCCTCAAACCCGTTGCGCCGCGCCGAAAGAAAATCGCACGTCCACCCATCCAGGCACACGCAGTCGATAAAATCCGCCGCCCCCTGCGCCG
>JBAUZR010000121.1:0-8440 GCA_049585375.1 Acidobacteriaceae bacterium | reverse complement strand
AAGAAGAACGACGGCACGCCCTGGATTGCCGGATTGATATTCGAAATACCGCCGTTGCTGGTCCACGGAGTATTGAAGCCGAGGGATGCAAGACTGACACCGGTGCCCTGTCCCTGGGTGGGCGATCCAGTGTGGTTGACGTCCCGCATGTAGACCATGCGGATATCGTTCACCAGCGTTGGATTGAACGTGGTGGTGAGGCCGAGGTTCACCATCTGCGTGAAGCCGGTGTTCGAATCAGCGAATCCGGGAATATTAATTCCCTGATCGTAAGGATTGGTGGTGTCGTATTTATCGCGGAAATAGTAGCCGAAGAGAGAGCCCCAGTGAGTATTGGTGTCGACGCGGATGCCGCCCTTGTCGTCCGACAGACGCCCATCGTAGGCGGCGGTTTGAAAGGAGGGACCCGACACGGCGTTGACGTTGGGTTGCGGGATGTATTTCAGCGTCTGCACGGCAACCGGGGACCAGGCGCTCTGCGGGACGATGGCGTTGGGGAAGACGCACGTCGAGGAGTCCGTACATCCCTGGGTGTAATACGGCTCGCCCGCCGAGACGGGATAGCCGAGCCGCTGGGAGAGAATGCCGGCCCAGTATGCGCCTACGACGCCCTGGCCTCCGTTGGCGGGATCGGAGGTGACGAGCGCAGACTCCTGGTCGGAGAGGTTGCCAGCCCGATCGGCGGCCGAGGGAACGGGAAAGAACTGCGTCTGGCCCAGGATCTGCCGAGTGCCCTGATAGTCGGCAAAGAAGAACACCTTGTCCTTGCGGATGGGGCCGCCGATGGTTCCTCCGAACTGGTTCTGGACGAAGGTTCCGCGGGTGTCAGCAAAATAGTTCTTCGCGTCCAGGTCCGTGTTTCGGAGGAATTCGAAGAGGTTGCCATTGAAGGAGTTGGACCCCGACTTGGTTACCAGGTTGACCTGGCCGCCGCTGAAGTTGCCGTATTCGGCGTCGAAGTTGTTGGTGATGATACGGAACTGCGCGATGGAGTCGAGATTGGGAATCAGGGCCGCGCCGTTGTGAACGCCCTCTTCCGCGTCGGCCCCGTTGACCATGAATCCGTTGGCTTCGGTCCGGCCGCCGTTGACGGACTGGGTGCCGTTCGTCTGGTCACCGGAGATGGTGTAGGCGCCGACACCCTGCGCCGTGTCGTTGCCGGTGTAGGGCGAAACGCCCGGCTGCAGGGCGAGCAGATCGATAAAGGAGCGGCCATTCAGCGGAACCGAGGTGATCTTGGCGCTCTCGATGACCACACCCATCTGGGTGCTCTGCGTTTCGATGTGCAGCGCGTCGCTGCGAACGGCGACGGTGTTCGTTACCTTGCCAATCTGCAGCGCAATGTCAACGCGGATGGCGGAATTGGCGTTGACCTTGATGTCCTGCATGGAGAAGGTATCGTAGCCGGTCTGAGTCAGGCTGACGGAATAGACATCGACGCTGAGCGCCGGGAAGGAATAGAATCCACGTCCATCGGTGACGGTCTTGTGTTCGATGTTGGTGGAGAGCGCGGTGGCGACGACGGTGGCGCCGGGAACGACAGCTCCGCTGGGATCGGTGACGATACCGGAAATGGATCCGGTGATATCGGCACGGGCCGTTCCCGTGGTCAGGAGCACGATTGCGCAGAAACTCAGGGCTGCGACCAAACGCATCAGGTGCTTCATTGACTCGATACCTCCGGAAAGTCTGTGGTTTGCAATTCTTGTTTTCAGTCGACCTGCGAGGCTACAGAAGGTCTCACGGCACTGGGGAATCCTGCCAGGACAACTTCTATTCAGGGCACCCATTTCATTCCATTTACAGGGCTGTGTCATGTGCCTATTGCCATGCTTGTTCCTATGGCGAATGACCTATGAAGTGGGCGGCAGAGGCGTGCCGGGTTCTGGCGGTCGGTCGGGGAGGTTTCGGGAGCTGACCGGATAGGAAGCGTGCTGCCGAAATCGGATCTCACTGCGGAGGCGCGGATGGGCTGACGGAGGGCCGGCTCGCCTTCTTCTCCGCGGCGAGCCTGGCGTCGAACTCCCGACGCGGCATCTTCAGCAATTCGGGATGCGCCGCAACCCATCGCGCAAAATCATCGTATTTTTGCGGTGTCCAGCCTCCTTCGAAGCGAGCTCCGTTCTTCCCCTGGCGGTTGAGCTGGAAGTTATAGGCATCCTGGAGCGCAGTGAACTCGGCCGAACTGATCGCCTGTTCCGCCAGGATGGCCGGAATGAAGATCACGCCCTCACGAGGTTTGGCCAGCACCAGATCGCCGGGCAGCACGACGGCCCCGCCGATCCGGAGGGGAGCGTTGATTGAGGTCAGCTCCATCTGCGCCCAGTCGGACGGATCGTAGCCACGGTACAGGCCGTTGAAGTCCGGGATCTCGCGATTCTCTTCCTGATCGCGGATGCCGGCGAAGAAGACGAAGCCGTTGTGGCTGCGCGCAGCGATCGCATTGCCGAGGTTCGATCCGATGAGGGTGCCCCAGGCGATCTTGCCGAAGCCGTCGGCGACATACACATCGCCGTTCTGCAACTCGTCGATGGGCCAGGAATTCGTGTCGCCGACGCGGCCTTCCGCTTGGCCCTCGCGAGCGATGGCCTGCGCCATGTCCGGCCGCAGCGGCATGTACTGCGCGGTCAGCGCGCGGCCAGCGAACGGCTTATCCATGTGCAGAGCCTGCCATCCGCCTTCGAACTGGTTTTGATATCCGTGATCGCGCAGAAAGTCCCAGATGTCCTCGATGGTCATGCTCAGCGCGCGCTGCAGCAGGTCATCGGGCAGTTTCGGACGGCCGTCCGGGAAGCGCGCGCCTTTCCACCCCGACGTGTAGAAGAGGATCTGCTCTCGCGAAGTCTTTACCTGGCCAGTTGCGGGTACGGCTGCTGCGGTCGCGCAAAGCAGAAAAAGCGCCAGCGTGGTTCGCATCGATCACTCCCGCATCGCAAATTTCGGCTGCGGCGATCGCCTTTATGCTTTCGAGGCGCTCGACTGCAGAATCTGCACCAGCCGGTCGGCAACAATAGCTTCCTGACCGGGTTTCAACATCCACGCCGTGATCTGGATGGTGGGGTTCGATGGCCCGCCGCCCGGCCCCCATCCATCACCATCGTCGCTCAGCTGGATCGATAACGGCCGCGTGGCCGCGAGCTGGTCCGTGACCTGCGCCTTGGTCAGCGCAATCTTCGAGGGATCCCAGGTCACCGCCAGCCGCACCGTATTGTTCGCAATCTCGACCGGGTTGTACTCGTAGGTCGTGGTCACGCCCGGGATGCTGCTGATACGCGTCTCAATATGGCTGAGCTGGGTGTGATAGTCCTTCAGAATTTGCTGCTGATCTGAACGCACGAACATTTCGAGTGCCTTGAGCATGCCACAAATCTCTTCTTTGCCGACCTTGGAGGCGCGTCCGATGGTGTCCTCATTCGGGCTCATGTTGAGCAATGCGTAGCGGATCAGATCTTCTCTCCCCATCAGCAATCCCGCCGCCTGCGGTCCGCGGATGTCTTTTCCTCCGCTGAAGGTCACGAGGTCGTATCCCATGTGCGTGTAGTCCCACAGTCGGGAGATGGGCGGGGTATCCGCGGCTGCGTCGTTGAAGGCCGGCAGACTGTGCTGCTTCGCAAGCTGGATAAACTCATCGACCTTGATCCGACCGGCGTCATTGAGGAAGTTCGTGAAATGCATGGCCGCTGTGTGGGGGCGGATGGCCGCAATCAGCTCCTCGCGTGTCTCCACCTCCACGAGCTTTACGCCTGTCTGGCGCACCTGATGATCGAAGGAATAGCGGTGCGCCTTCTGGATAATCACTTCCGTCTTCGGCATTCCCGTCATATCCGGAATCTGGCGGATGTAGTCCTGGTTGTCGCCCGTGAGGATCCCGGCATAGCCAACCAGCAAAGCGGCGGCAGCGCCTCCGGTCACCAGGCCGGTATAACCCGCGGGCATCCGGCATAACTCGGCCATCTTTTTGCCCGCGGCCACTTCGAGGCCATTGATGTCGACGAAATTTTCGTTGCCCAGCCGCATCGCTTCCAGCACTTCAGACGCCATCAGCGATCCACCCAGAACGGTGTAGGTTCCGGCTGCGTTGATCACCGGGGTCACGCCGAGTTCGGCGTAGATGTCTCCCGTCGACCCCAGACCTGCCAGCCGGGGGTATGCGGAGGCGCTGGCTGTGCCAAAGTCCGCACTCTGGGCCGGAGCTTCGGCGGCCCGCAACCTCCTGCTGCTCATCAGTCCCGCAACGGTCGCTCCAAAGGTTGAGAGAAACGAGCGTCGGCTCCACGCTGGTACTAACTTCATCGGTCACCCTCCCCTGCTGCGTTGCGCCGGACGCTGTCTGCATCGCGGCGGATCCTGTCTCTTCGGAAAAATCTCGACTGGGTACTGGCGCATTCGCGGTTCGTCATTCCAGGTGGACAGATCTCCAACGGGGCTTGCGCCGCAGTATACCCGTGTTCCACACTCGCCTGTCGTTACCTGCCAGCATCGTGCTCTTTGCCTCTCCGCTCTCGCGTTCAGGGAAGCTCACCGGCCATGGCCAGCGCAGGCGGCGTCTCTGTGTCGAAGGGCTGATCCGGGCGAATGGTCATCCAGAGTCCCGCGCTGCATAAAGCGAGAATCGCAGCCACGGCAAACGAGGTGGTCCAGCCGTACCGCTGGGCGATCCACGGGGTGAGCGAGGCGGTCACGGCCCCGCCGATCTGGCCCCCCATGTTCATGATGCTGGAGAAGACGCCGGAACTCACTCCGGAGATATCGACGGAGACGGACCAGTAGGAACTCTGGGAGATATAGAGCGCACCCGCGCCGCCTGCGAGCACCACTCCGGCGAGCCGGGGATTCTGTAACTGCGAGCCGGCCATCAGAAAGGCCGCCGTCGCCAGCAACGCGGCCGATGCCAGGCCGCAGCGCCCGACCCGCAGGCCCCAGCGTCGCGTGAGTCCGTCGCTGAGCGCGCCCCCCGCAAGGCAGCAAAGGGTCATAGACAGGAATGGCAGCATTGCATAATCCGCGCTGGATTTGAGATTCACCCCGCGCACCTGCGCCATGTAAAGAAAGAACCAGCTGAAATAAATCCACGCAATGTAGCCGAAGCTGAAGTAGCTCGCGATCAGCGCCAGCAGATCGCGACGGTGCAGGATGGCGCGCCATTGAATGGCCGGCCGCTCTTCCGGTACAGGTTCTGCGCCCGCGGTCAGACTCTCCTGAATCTCATGGAGCTCTGTATCCGAAACGGAGGGATGTTGCTGCGGCAGGTCTCGGGCGATCTTCCACCACACGGCAGCCGCCGCGAAGCCCAGAATCGCACTGAACCAGAAGGCCGCCCGCCAGGTGTAGTGGGTAATGAGCCAGTTCAGTAGTGGAGGCGTCAGGCCACTGCCAGCTCCGACTCCGGCAAAGATGAGGCCGTTGATAAAGCCGCGCTCCCGCACCGGGATCCACCGCGCCATGAACTGATTGGCTGCCGGGTAAACCACCGACTCGCTCGCGCCCAGAGCGAAGCGGATGCCGATGAGCAGAAACAGCGCATGGGAGACCGTGGCAGGCAGCATCGCCGTTACAGCTGTTGTGATCCCCCAGAGCAGCACACCCAGGGTGAGAACCATGCGCGGCCCACAACGCGCGGAGAGCCAGCCTGCGGGAATCTGCAGGCCCGCATAACCGATGAGGAAAGAGCTGAAGATCCACCCCAGCCCCTGATTGCCAAGGTGGTACTGGTGGCTGATCTGCAGCCCCGCGATGGAGATATTGGTGCGGTCGAGAAACGCAACCGCGCTCAGAACAAACAGCCAGAAGGCGAGCAGGTAGCGGACCCGCAGCTTTCCCTTCTTCTTCAAGACCGCCGCAGGGCCCTGATTGCCGAATGCGGCGGGGTATTCGCGGCTTGCTATTCTGCTCCGTTGTGATTTCCGGACTGCTTTACCCGCGGTCATCGCGATCTGCCTCGCCCATTGCACCTGATCCGCTCGCTCCTGAGCGCGTCCATCGGCACCGTGCCGCTGTGTTCAGGAGTTATGCGGCTGTTTTCGGAGGCCCGGCCGCGCCCCGGGAGTTGCGCTCCGTCACTCCGCTTCAGGCCTGGCGAAGTGTGCGCATCTGACTCGACAACCAAGAGCTATTGAATCCTCACAGAGAAATACCAGCGGGACTCATTCTCAATTCCACGGTATTGGTTGTCATGGGCTTGGCGCTCAGGATGAAGATAGGGCAAATTGCCTACGCGACTCGTGTATTGACGGACCATCCCGGCGCATCGGGGCGCCTCAGAAACATTTGCCCTCAAGCGATGCTCCTGACGGCCGCGGTTCGATCGGCGCGCGCGCAATGCATATCCGGAGACGCTAGAGCCGCCCGAACTTCTTCACGGCCTCTTCGATCGAGTGATACGTGTCGATGTAGGGATACATCGAGTGCTCGCTGAAATCGAGCTTCTGAGCCCGGATCAGGATCTCGGCGGCCTGCGCACGCGGCACCACCACGACTCCATCTTCATCGGCGGTGACGATGTCTCGCGGAGCGACCGAGACGCCGTCACAGGTGATGGGCACGTTCGCGGCACGGAAGCGATAGTGTCCCACCGAGGTGGAAGGCACCGCACCGAGCGCGAAGACCGGGAACCCGACCTTCTTCAGCTGGGGGATATCGCGTACGCCTCCGTCGACTACAGCGCCGACAAAATCGCGCGACAACATGGCAGTTCCCATCAGTCCCCCCATCCCCGCGATATCGGCGCCGTCCTGCACATTCATGACATACACCGAACCCGGCGCGCCGGTGTCAATCGCCTTCAGCATGCCGTCCAGAGCTCCTGGGTCGTGGTTTTCTTCTTTGACCAACTCGACGGTGACCGCGGGCCCCGCAAACTTCGCCGGGAAGATCGCCTGCATGTGATGCGACATATAGCGCTTCTCGTGCAACAGCTGCTCGATGGCGTCAGAGACGGAGGCCACCTCCACATGACGGTAAGCCTGGATCATGGCGGATGGATCGGCTGCATACTGCGCCTCGGTCATGGGCGTGTCCGCCTGCACAATCGATACGACCGCCGGCAGCGACACCCCGGCCACGAGGAGAAGAATCACGAGAATGATCGACCGTAGAATCGTCAGCCGCTGGCGCATGAAACCCCTTTCCTGCGAGCAAATTTGCGAGTCATGACCACTCCGGAGCATACAACTCCGGAAACAGGCCGCAACCGTCATGCAATCCCGCCGCAACTTGAAGCTGAGAGTACTGCATGGAAGGAACTCCCCCAGGACTCTAATTCAAGAGCCTGGCGCGATGGGTGTCATTGGCCGCGTGCCATAAAGGGACCTATGTCGAATGCCCTACCGGCAGATGGAGCCCGCGGCTCGCCGATCAGCCGGGTGGAGGAGGGATTGCGGGGCGCGCACTATGTTCCGCCCTGGGAAAGACGATTACTGCGGGACCTGATAGGCTGGACGCACTATTTTTCGCGTCGGTGAATCCCTTCGATTTTTGGGTTGCGGGGTCGTCCGGAAACCGCTGGTTGATCCCGATTTGCGCGCGCCTTCGGCTCAGCCCCTTTCCGGGATTTCCGGCGCCTTCGGGCGCTGGGTAGCGTATGGAGATCATGAGAGCCGCAACCGAAAGGACGCCTGATTCTCGCCAGCAGGAGCGCCCTGACTGGCGGGACCAAAGCGCTTTGAGCGGCGAGCCTCACATCCGCGTCCGCTATTTCCTGGTCTTCTGGCTGTTCATCCTCAGCGGCGTCGCCTTCCTCGACCGCACCAACATCTCGATTACCGGCCTGCAGATCAGCCGGGAGTACAACATCGGCAACCAGCAGCTGGGATGGGTGTTCAGCGCATTCCTGATCGGCTATGCGGTGTTCCAGGTGCCCGCTGGCTGGCTGGCCGCTCACTTTGGCCCGCGCCGGGTTCTCACTCTGGGGGTCCTGTCCTGGTGCGCGGCAACTGCGCTCACCGCCATGCTGCCGACGCAGATTAGTCAGGCGCTGCTTCTGCTCATCGGCATTCGCCTGGCGCTGGGAGCCGGCGAATCGGTGATTTATCCAGCCGCCAATCAGTTTGTCGCGCGTTGGGTTCCGCTGAATGAGCGCGGCGTGATCAACGGCGTCATTCTGGCGGGCGTGGGCGCGGGCAGCGGTCTTACGCCTCCTTTGCTGACATGGCTCATTACCCATCAGGGCTGGCGGGCCGCCTTTTGGTTCAGCGCTGTCGTAGGTCTGGCCGTTTCCCTCGTCTGGTGGCAGACATCCCGGGATACGCCGGAGGAGCATCCCGCCGTCTCGGTCGCGGAGTTACGCGAGATCCATGAGTGCCTGCCTTATCTGCCGGCTGCTCCGGCGGTCCCGCGCGCTCCCGTGATTTCATGGCGGGCGATCCTGCATCGGCGTGATCTGGCGGCGCTGATGGCAGGGTATTTCAGCTTCGGCTATATTGCCTGGATTTTCTTCAGCTGG
>JBAUZR010000120.1:0-6694 GCA_049585375.1 Acidobacteriaceae bacterium | reverse complement strand
GGGATAGACCAGGGCCTCTTCCGGGCAGTCGTACTGGCGCTCGACGCGGAGGTTCTTCTCCATGATGCGCCGGCTGTACAGCGACAGAACCTCCTCGAGAAGATGGTCCACGTGAGCGCGGATGGGGCCGGTGGTTTCCCGGGAGAAGTTAAGGGTCTGGCGACTGATCTGCGCGACGCGGCTGAGTTCCTTCTGCGCCAGAGCGAGATAGTTCCGGGAGGCGGGAGACAGTGCCGCTTCCTCCGCGAGGAGATAGAGAAGATTAGTGATGGACTCCAGCGGGTTATTGATCTCGTGCGTGATCGAAGCCGCGAGGCGCCCGATGGTGATGAGCTTTTGATTGTCCCGCAGCAGGATGGCAGTCCGGTCGAGTTCTTCCTGGGCCTTGGCCCTGGCGACCGACGACTGGCGCACCTTGAGGGCGCGGGCCAGAGCGGTGGGCAGCCGTTCCAGTTCGCCGGACTGCAGGACTTCTGCGGCGCCGCTGCGCAGGATGCGAATGGCTTCACTTTGGGCGATTCGCCCCCCCGCCAGGACGACAGGAATGGGGGGGTGCGCGGAGCGGGCGCGATTGAAGATCTCGCGCAACTCCAGATCGGGCAGAGCCTCAGGCCCGGCGACGATCAGATCGGTGTTGCCGCGGCGCAGTTCCTCCACGAATTCGCGGCGATTCTCGGCGAAATCGATGATCAGATTCAGGCCTGCGTGGCGCGCGGCTGCTCGAACAGCATGGTGCGAGAGCGCACTGCAGCGCAACATCAGGACCCCGGGAATGGATTCTCCAGTCATCTGCGCTCCGCGCGGCACCGCCGGGACCGCTGACAAGGGCCGCTTAACAAGAACTCTCACCGGAAGCGTGCCGGCTTCCAGCGTCCTACGAGCCTCCTGGATTCCACCCGGGAAGTGCGTCCCCTGCGCCGTGCCGGCAGGGAAGGGGGATGGATCGTGCCGACCCAGTGACTTACATGCAAATTCGATGTAGCGGCTTACTGTGGTGTTGCTCCTGAAACGGCGCATTTTGGCGGACCTGTCCGGCAATTTACGATGTTTTAACAAACAATGGAGACCCGGCATCCGGCGATCGGCCGAGGCGCCGAACAGGGCGAACGGGAATTTTGGCAACCGGTCGAGGGTATTCTGATCTAAAGCAGAAGCAAACGGATGAATGAGCGCATGAAAAGAACGCTGGTCCTGGGCGCCGGTCTCATGGCCGCAGCTCTCGCAGCACAGGGACAGAGCAACCCGAACAACTCTCAGGTCAACCCGTATGCCGGGAGCGTGCAGGCGGCGCCGCCAACTTCCACCGTCCGCCAGCTGTCGCTGGACGATGCGATCCGGATGGGAATTGAGAATAATTTGGCGCTGACCCTGGCGCGGGAGGAACAGAAGACAGCGAACGCCCAAAAGCTGCAGCTGGTGAACGTATTGCTGCCGAACTTGTCACTGCACGGCGAAACCGGGGTCCACGAGTACAACCTGGAGGCGGAGGGGTTCCACCCGTCGACGATCGGGCTCTTTGCGCCGCTCCTGCCGCCCGGCACCTCGCTGTCGTCGTTTCACCTCATCACAAAAGTCGATACGACCGTCGGGCAGATCAATTTCTCTCAGGCGCTCTTTAACTGGGCGGGCTACGACGTGTGGCGGGCGGCGGAGGCAGCGCAGAAGGCTGCGTTCTATAACGCCCAGTCGTCGCGAGGCCTGGTGGTTCTGAACGTGGGCAACACGTACCTGCAGGCGCTGGCGGCCAGGGCTCAGGCGGAGTATGCGCGGGCGCTTCTGAACACCGACGGGGTCATCCTGAACCAGGCGCACCAGGAACACCTGGCAGGCACCGCGGCCAATCTGGACGAGCTGCGGGCGCGGGTTCAGTATCAGCAGCAGCAGCAGACCGTGATTGCGGCGGAGGATACCTTCCAGAAGGCAAAGATCGCCTTGAATCGCGAGATCGGCATGGCGCCGGAACAGCCGATCGAGCTGAGCGACTCGTCTCCGTATGCCGAATTGCAGCCGATGAGCATCGAGGCTGCGCGCACGGAAGCGTACGCCAGCCGCCAGGATTTCCAGATGCTGAAGCAGGAACTGCGCGCCGCGGAACTGGAGCGGCACGCCACCGCCCACCAGCGCTTCCCCACACTGACCTTTGGTGGAAATTATGGGGTCACCGGCATCTCCGGCGGGGTGTATCACGACACGTTCGCCGCGGTCGGAACTCTGTCAATCCCGATCTTCGAGGAAGCGAAGATTCGGGGCGATAACGACGTGGCCCAGGCGCAGCTGGACCAGATCCGGACCCGCCTGGGCGATCTGACCCGGAAGATCGATCAGCAGCTCCGGGACAGCATGCTGGACCTCGAAACCGCTGAAGAAACGGTTCGGGTGGCGAAGAGCAACGTGGAGCTGGCGAACACCGCGCTGGACCAGACCCAGCAGCGCTTCACCGCCGGCATAACCGACAGCCTGCCGGTGGCCGAGGCGCAGTCCACGCTCGCCGCGGCGGAAACGCAGTATGTGAACAGCGTGCTGCGGCTGAACGAAGCGCGGCTGGGACTGGCGCGCAACCTCGGCATCGTCGATACCCAATACAAGATGTACCTGCAAGGTGGAAAGCCCCCGGACGTGAAGTCCGGTGCAGGCACGAACAGCAGCGGGGATTAGACGGGCTGCGCGGCCTCTGATTCTATGCGGGCGGCGGCTGCCACAGCTCCACGCGATTGCCCTCGGGGTCGGTGAACCAGCCGAAGCGTCCGTAGTCGAAGGTCTCGCGCTTCGGGTCTACGGAGACGCCGGCGGCACTCAGGCCATCCAGAAGGCCGTCGAGATCGTCCACCTGGAAATTGAGCATGGCGGGCCGGGTGACGGGGAAATAGTCCGATGCCTGCGGGAAAAACGACAGGACAGTGACGCCGCGCTGGCGCTCGGCCGGAAACAAAAATCCGCCTTCGCTTTTGGGCAGGCCGAGATGCTTTTCATACCAGGCGTAGAGTGCCTTGGGGTCGCGGGCGCGGAGAAAAACGCCTCCCAGTCCTGTAGCTTGAGCCATTTTAGTCCTCCTCGGAAAGAATTTTGGCGAGCGGTTTAGGGTGCTTTTCGGCGCGCCTCTCCAGCATGGGTGTGTCGGCGATGATGCGCTCGGGTTTGGGCTGGCCGACGCGCTCGCGGGCATTGGCTTTGACCGCCTTCACCGTGGAGAATGTCTTCTTCTTCGCGCGCTTTCTGGGCATAGGCGAGCGGGTTAAAGTCCGCTGTGCACCCGGACCCTCGGGGCATGCAGGGGTCGCGGCTGACCTACAAAGTAGCATCTCTTTCCGGCTGCAATGTGAAATACTTTTGGAGGAGTTGACGGCCCATGGAAGAACGCGACTTTTTCAACGAGAAATCCGAGCAGCGTACCCATACCCTCAACTGTCCGCACTGCGGACAACCGGGGGAGTACCAGGTGCGGTGGCTGGTGCGCACGCGCAAGGCGCAGCTGCCGAGGAATGCCGATGAGCGGGACCGGGCGCGATTCGCAAAAGCGCAGTCATATATGGTGCGCCAGGACGATATGGTGGCCTGTACCAACATCCGGTGCCGGAAGCGCTTCGAGGTGACGAGCCTGCAGTCGGTAGCGTTTTTGCAATCGGCATAAAACCAGCCGAAAACCGGTCGGCGCAAAATCGGTCAGCCATGAAACGGTCAGCTAAGGTCCGGTAGGCAGACGTATGAGTCACGAAGGGATTCGCCTGGTGAGCGCGGACGAGGCGCAGCGCGCTCCGGAGGCCGAGCTGCCGCGTGAGGCGGTGACGCCGGCGAAGGTCCGCGTGCAGCAGACCACCGGCGAGGGGCTGGAGATCGTCTGGAAGGATGGGCACCGGAGCCACTGGAGCTTCGCGTGGCTGCGGAATGCCTGCCCCTGCGCCACCTGCCACGAGGAGCGAGAAGCCCAGGGGCGCGAGCCCGGTGAGCCCAAACCAAAGCCGGCGACGCTGCTGCCGATGTATCAGGCGCCGGTCCGGCCGGAGTCGTCGAGCCCGGTGGGTAACTACGCGATTTCCTTCCATTGGAACGACGGGCACGCCACCGGCATTTATTCCTGGGATTATCTGCGTCGGCACTGCGGGTGCGAAGCGTGCCGGCTGCCAGCCGGTAGCCCATAGCTTCCCTTCCGGCGAAGCTCGGTCTCGTTTTCACCCCGGAGAACACAGAGAGCGCAGAGACAGCCCGGCTGAAGGCTGCCGGGTTACGCCTTCTTTTGCGCGTTGGCGTCGAGGGCCGCTGTGACCTTCGCGTAAAAGGCGCTCAGGTCTTCGCCGGGACCCATAGTGATGCGGCGAACCACCTTCAGCAGCGGGTAGACGTGGGAGCCGCGGATGTCGAGGGCGGGCATCGCCATTTCGGTGCCCGTGTCGGCGCGGCCCGAGTTGAGTCGGCCGGGATAGACGGCCATGATCCAGTGGGAATCGTAGCGGCGGCGGAAGATCTCGCCGTAATAGCCGCCCCAGAGACGGGCCGCCTCATCCTGCTGGTCGGCGGGCACGGGACCGCGAGCGGAGAGCACCGTCTCGAGCCGGGCGATCGATTCGGAGGAAAAGTCGAGATTCATGCCGTGGTCTTCAGCGGCAATGCGCACGGCTTCGGCGGCCCAGGCCTGCATCATGGCATCGAGCGAGTCGAAGGTCTGTTCGGAGAGCGGGGTGGCGCGGGGCATACTCCCCAGACTACAGCAGGCACGGTGAGACGCCGGGACCGGGACAGAATGCGCTTCGCCCATGTATCTTTGAACTTTGCGATACAGTTTGCTCAGTTCTCTGCAGTTGCACTGGAGGAGTTGTCGGTTGACCAGGACGTGGAGTGTGCGTGTAGCTGTGGCGGCAATAGCCGCCGTGATGGGTCTGGCGGGCATGACGGCGCAGGGACAGGTGCAGAGCCCGCCCCCGAATCCACAGCTTCCCCCGCCGGCGCCGCTGGCCGGGGTGCGGTATGACCGTCCCTGGGAAATCTACGGCGGCGTGGCGTACTCGCATTTCGATGCGGGCCCGAACCTGCTGCAGGGGGCAAATCTCGGAGGCTTCGATGCGCGGGCGATCCGCGAGTTCAACAGCCGCTGGGGTGCGGGCGTGAATGTGCGCGGCTACTACGGCACCAGCGGTACCACGCCGAACTGCGGCGCCTGCGTGGGATCCGGTCCCAATGCCGGTCCGATCGAGGGGCCCTTCGTCAGCGAGCACATGTTCCTGGCGGGCCCGGAGTTTCGCGCGCTGAGCAACGAACACGCGGCCATGATGCTTCACGCGTTTGTAGGAGGAGCCTATGGCGACTTCACGAAAGGGCTGGACGGCGTTCCGCCCCAGAATGTGGGGTTCTTTCCGGACGAGTGGAGCTGGGCCGGAGCTTTCGGCGGTTCGATTGATCTGAACCGTTCCCCGCGCCTGGTCTTCCGCATCGCGCCGGACGCGACGCTGGTGAACTTCAGCGGCGTCCAGGTCAAAGAGCAGTTCGCCCTGTCGGTGGGCCTGGTCTACCGCATGGGTCGTCCCTTTGGATCGCAGGCTGCCCAGGCAAAGAAGCATCATTCCTGGTGGCGACCGTAGATTCACACCAATAGTGAAAAAAGGGAGGAGCTCAGGCTCCTCCCTTTTGCTTTGTGTCAACCACTCGGAGCCGCGACGGTCAGGAGCCCGGCTCGATGGGCGCGTCGAGAACCGGATGGTCAAGGCCGCGCAGGGTGCGTCCAGGCTGGCCCTGCAGGTCGAAGACAACGACTTCATTTTGGCCGGAGTGCAGCCAGGGCCCCGGCAGGTAAAGCGCCTTCTGCGGCCCCACGCGCCAGAACCGTCCCAGCGGACGCCCATTGATCCAGACCATGCCTTTTCCCAGAGCGCTCGTATCGAGGAAGGTGTCCTCAGGCTTGTCGACCGTAAACGTCGCCTGATAGAAGCAGGGTCCGCTGCAGGCCTGGTCTGAGAAAGCCAGCTTGTCCGGGTCGAGCATAGGCAGCGAGAAGTTCTCCCACCCGGTGAGGATTTGCCCGTTCAGGCAAACGCCGCCGACCAGGCCGACCCGTTCGCCGGGCAAAGCGGGACCGAAGTTCACCCGCCCTGTGTTCTCGAGCAGAATATCGAGGCGCGCGTGCGGCGAGTCAATGTGCAGCGGCAGCGAGGTCTGATTCAGCCGGCGATCGATGGTTCCTGCGAGTTTGCCGTCCACATAAACCTGCGCGTAGTCGTGCACCGCGCCGATGGTCAGGTTGCCGCTCGCCGGACCAGAAACCGTGGCACGGTAGAGGACGTAGCCGTACGCCTGGTTGAGCTGCTCCATGGTGAGCGGCTGATCAGAATGCACGGGAGCCGGCAGATGATCCCAGAGCGAGGCGGCGCGATCGAGACGGAAGGCCGCAACGGTCGTGGAAGGCGGCGCGGCCGGCACCGGCGGAGGAGTGATGCCGGTGTCGCGAGCAATGATGGTGCGGAAGCGGTAGTACTTGGGCGTGGGATGGCCGCTCTCGTCGAGCGCGGCGTCGTAGTCGTAGCTGGTAACGTCCGGTTCATAGTTCTTGCCGTTAGAGTTGGCGCCGTTCATCCAGCCGAAGCTGGTGCCGCCATGAAACATATAAATGCTGACGGAGTAGCCCTGCCGCAGCATCCAGTCCAGATCCGACGCCTGCTGCTCTGTGCTGGTGTGGGCGTGAGGCGCGCCCCAGTGATCGAACCAGCCG
>JBAUZR010000119.1:0-7798 GCA_049585375.1 Acidobacteriaceae bacterium | reverse complement strand
GTTCCAGCAGGCGATTGCAGCCGACCCGCACGATCCGGACTACCACTTCAACCTGGCGGTGGCGCTGAAGCAGCGGGGCGACCGGGCCGGAGCGCTGAAGGAGATTCAGGAGACGCTGAAGCTGCGGCCCGGGGATGCGGAGGCGCAGGGGCTGGAGAAACAGCTGGAGGATCCGGGACCGGCGCAGGCGAATCCCGATCCGGGTCATGCGATTGCGGATACGCAAGGTCCGCTGACACGGATTAAGCGCGGATACAGCGAGGCGGGATTCCGGCAGGCAGCGTTCGAACTGGAGCAGGTGCAGGAGATGCGGCTGGCATCGTTGCCGGCTCCGGAACGCGCGGCGGAGCTGGTGAAAAGCGGGGACCAGTTCTTCCAAAGGGGTCTGGTTCTGGAGGCGGAACGGGAGTATCGTGAGGCACTGAAGGCGGATGCGCACTCGGCGCTGGCGCACGCCGGACTGGCGGCGGTTCGGGAGCGGGACGGGGAGCCGGGGGCGGCGCGGCAGGAGGCGCAGGCCTCGATTGGGCTGGATCCGAATGTGCCGGCGTACCTGGTGCTGGCGCGGCTCGATCTGGAGTCCAATGAGCTGGTGGCTGCGGCCGGGGATGTGGACGCGGCGCTGAAAGTGGATCCGGCGAGCGCGAACGCGCAGGGCATGAAGCTGGCGGTGGAGAAGAAAAGAGCAGCCGGCAACCGGTAGGCGCTAGTCAGCTGGGAGCTGGGAGCCGGGTGGCTGCCGGCGGATCGGCAGAACCGCCGGCAGGGGGAGAAGGCCATGAGAGCGGTGGCACAGGAGACGGGGCACAGGCATCACGGGCCGCTATTCGCGCTGCTGCTGATCCTTCTGTTTCTGCTGAGCTTTCTGGGACCATGCACGGTGCGGGTGGCAGCGCAGACGAATCAGGTGGTGGTGCTGCACCTGGACGACACCATTCAACCGATCAGCCAGGATTATCTCAAGCGAGGCATCGACAAGGCCGCGCAGATCCATGCGCAGGCGGTGCTGGTGGTGATGGATACGCCGGGCGGCCTGCTGGATTCGATGCGGGCGATGGTGGGCACCATTCTGGAGTCGCCGGTCCCGGTGATTGTGTATGTGGCGCCGGCGGGGGCGCGGGCAGGGTCAGCGGGATTCTTCATCATGGAGTCGGCAGACATTGCAGCGATGGCCCCGGGGACCGAGGCAGGCGCGGCGCATCCCGTGGTCGAGATGGGAAGCGTGAGCGACACGATGAAGGAGAAGATCCTGAACGATGCGCTGGCGTTTCTGCGGTCGTACGTGTCAGTGCGGGGGCGGGACGTGTCGGCGGCGCAGGAGGCGGTGAGTCACTCGAAGTCGTACACGGCGGCTGAGGCGCAGCAACTGCACCTGATCGACGTGATTGCGCCGAACACGACAACGTTGCTGGCGGATGTGGACGGGCGGACGGTGAAGCGCTTCAACGGAGCGGAGCAGACACTGCACACGAAGGGCGCGGCTCTGGTGGATGTAGGCCCGACGGTGCGCGAGGAGATCATGGACCGGCTGATGGATCCGAACCTGGCGGTGCTGATCCTGCTGGCCGGAGCGCTGCTGATTTATATGGAATTCAATACGCCGGGAACGATTATTCCCGGAGCGCTGGGGACGCTGCTGGTGCTGCTGGCGCTGTTCAGCCTGAATCTGCTGCCGGTGCGGTACACGTCGCTGGGGCTGATTGCGGGCGCGCTGGTGCTGATGGTACTGGAGGCGAAGTTCCCGAGCCACGGCGTGCTGGCGATTACCGGAACGGTGGCGCTGATTCTGGGGACGCTGACGCTGGTAGCGGGACCGATTCCCGAGATGCGGGTGCAACTGGCGACGGCGATCGCAACCGGTGTGGCGTTCGGGCTGATCACGACCTTTCTGATACGGATTGCCTGGCGAGCGCGAAAAAATAAAGTGATGGTGGGACCGGAAGCGCTTATGGGCGCGGTGGGTGTGGCGCAGCAGGAACTGACGCCGCAGGGGCAGATCCTGGTGCACGGAGAGTTGTGGGAGGCGGTGGCAGATACTCCAGTAACCCTGGGCGAGAGCGTGCGGGTGCGCGGCGTGGAGGGTCTGAAACTGCTGGTGGAGAAGGTACCACAGAGGGTTTCCGCCTGAGTTTGCGCGGGCTGCGCGCGATTGAGTGCGATACAATCGCAGCCGGGCGCAAGGAACCCGACTCATGGGATATCCCGTTCTTATCGTCTTAGCCATCTTCATTCTTTATCTGCTGAACTCCATCAAAATTCTGCGCGAATATGAGCGGGGAGTGATCTTCCGGCTGGGCCGGGCGCTGCCACAGCCGAAGGGGCCGGGGGTGATTCTGGTGTTCCGGCCGCTGGACCAGATGGTGCGCGTGTCGCTGCGGCAGGAGGTAATGGAAGTACCGCCGCAGGATGTCATCACGCGCGATAACGTGACCATCAAGGTCAATGCCGTGATCACGATGCGGGTGCTGGATCCGGCGCGGGCGGTGATTGAGGTATCGAACTACGTCTACCAGACCTCGCAGTTTGCGCAGACCACGCTGCGTTCGGTGCTGGGTGAGGTGGAACTGGACGGACTGCTGTCGCATCGCGATGCGCTGAACCAGCGGATCCAGACGATCATCGACCAGCGGACGGAGCCGTGGGGCGTGAAGGTGGTCAGCGTCGAGGTAAAGCAGGTGGACCTGCCGGACACGATGCTGCGGGCCATGGCGCGGCAGGCCGAGGCGGAGCGCGAGAAGCGGTCGAAAATCATCAATGCTGAAGGCGAATTTATGGCCGCGCAGAAGCTGGTGGAAGCCGCCGATCTGCTGGCCGAACAGCCGGTTACGCTGCAGTTGAAGTACCTGCAGACGCTGACGGATATCGGCGTGGAAAAGAACACGACGATCGTGTTCCCGCTGCCCATGGAGCTGATTTCGCTTCTGGGGAGGGGATTAACTCCGGGGACACCTGTCGCAAAACCTGAGCGTGCGAATCCTCCCACTGCGAACCCGGAACCGAAATAATGGGTTGAAGGATGTAAGACGGGACTGGGGGCGAAATATGGCCTATCTGTTCGAGACGGAAGAAGACGAGGCAACCGGCCGCAGGCGCACGCCAGGGCGCAGGGGGCGCGCGGGACGCGACGACGAAGACGACGGCGCCGAGATCACGCTGGGGACGCGGTCGCTGTTGGGGATCTTCTTTGGGCTGGTGCTGATCTGCTCGATTTTCTTTGGGCTGGGGTATTCGGTGGGCCGGGGGAGCACGCCGAAGACAGCGGCGACAGCGACAGCGGACGGGACCGCTCTGGCGGCGAACGGAAGTTTGGGGAAACCTTCGGCTCAGCAGGCGCTGACGAGTCCTGACGCAACCGCCGGGACGAACTCGGACAGCGGAACTCCGGAAGAAGGCGCGCCGGCGCTGGAGCCAGCGGCTGATCCAGGAACGGGATCGGGATCGAAGGCGGCGAGTGGGTCAAGAGCGAGTGCGGCTACTCCCGCCAGCGCTCCAGCGGCGACGGTGAAGCCGGCGGGGTTTCCGAGTGAAGAGCCGGGAGCAACGACTGCGACACTGAAGCCGGCGGTGGCGACGGTGGCGCCAGGCGGGATCATGGTGCAGGTGGCAGCCATCAGCGTGGCGCAGGATGCGGACATTCTGGTGCAGGCGTTGCAGAAGCGCGGGTACACGGCGGTGATCCGCAACGAGCCGCAGGACAAGCTGCTGCACGTGCAGCTGGGTCCATTTGCGTCGCGGGTAGAAGCGAATGCGATGCGGTCAAAGCTGCTGGCGGATGGGTACAACGCGGTGGTGAAGTAGGGTCCAGAGCCAGGGATTAGGGGTTGGAGAGAGCGGGCAGAGCGCCCGCTCTTTTATTTTTGGGTGCTATCTGGATGAGCAACTCCATTCACCACAGAGGACACGGAGAACACAGAGGAGACACTTTCTTCTGGATCCCACCTGGGTACGATGAGGGTTCCTGCAAGTGATTAGCTACGCATCCAGTCGGGGAGGCCGGAGGCGATGCTGGCTCGGACGGCGTCCATGAGGGCTTCGCGGGTGGGATAGTCGTGCGGCTGCAGCGGCGCGTGCAGGATGACGCGCGCGGTTCCGGGGAAGATGCGCAGACTTCCCTTTCGCATCATCGTCTCCGTACCGCTGATGGAGACCGGAACGACCGGCGCGCCGGTGTGCATCGCGAGATAGAACGGCCCTTTCTTGAAGGGCTGGAGGCGGCCGTCGCGCGAGCGGGTGCCTTCAACAAACGACAAAATATTGACGCCGGAATGGAGGACGGCGGCGGCGGTATGCATGCTCTCGACAGCGCTCTCGGTGCGGCCATCGCGATCGACGGGGATGAAGCTGGCCAGCTTCATGCCGTAGCCGAGGATCGGGATCTTCATGAGTGAGCGTTTGAGGAAGACGGAGACGCGTCCAGGCAGGAGCGGGATGAGGATGGGCGGGTCGAGGTTGGAGACGTGGTTGGAGAGGAAGATGTAACGCTGGACCGGGTCGAGAGGCGATTGCTGGTGGAAGTCGATGCGGATTCCGCCAACGCGGAGGCCGGTGCGGACGACGACCAGGGCGGTCCGATAGAGGAAGTTGATGTTGCCGGTGAGGAGGGTCCACGGGAGAGTAATGAGGGCAGCGGGAAGTCCGAGGAGAATCCACGTGGAGAGGAGGACGATCGCGGAGAACATAGCGTGCGCCTCTGGTCAGGATTTCGCTGTGCGGGCTTCGAGGGCGGCGGGGAGTTTTTGGTAGATGCCGTCGAAACCTCCGTTGGAAAGGATGGCGACGACATCGCCGGAGGCGAGCTGCGGTGCGAGATTTGTCACAATGGCGTCGGCATTCTCGTGAAGAGCGGCGGGATGGCCGTCTTTTTGTAACGCAGAAACGACATTTTCCGGATGGAGGCGTTCGGGGGCGGGGATTTTCTCGGAGTGAAAGACACTGGCGAGGACGATCTGGTCCGCGAGGGAGAGGCTGTCGACGAGTTCCTTCTCGAAAACGTTGCGGCGGAGGGTGTTGGAGCGAGGCTCGAGAATCGCCCAGATACGGCGGCCTGGGTATGCGGTGCGGAGAGCGCGGAGTGTTTCGCGAATGGCGGTGGGGTGGTGAGCGAAGTCGTCGATGATGGTGATGCCGTCGATTTCGGCACGGACCTCGAGGCGGCGGCGGACGCTGTGAAAGGTGCCGAGAGCTTCGGCGATGGCGGCGGCGGCAATTCCCTGCCCTGCAGCAAGAGCTGCGGCGGCGGTGGCATTGAGGGCGTTGTGCTCGCCGGCCATGGGGAGGGTGAGGTCGGCGAAAGGGTTACCGTTGCGCAGGAGATGCCAGTGGCTGGCGTTGTTGGCGTAGTGAAGATCGGTGAGGCGCCAGGTGGAGTCGGGCTGGAATCCGTAACGTTCAATGGCACAGAAGGCGTTACTGACGCACTCGGAGACACTGGGAGTGCCATCGAAGGCGACGATGCGGCCGCGGCGGGGGACAAGGTTCACGAGGCGTTTGAAGGCCGTCTTGACCGACTCGAGATCACGGTAGATGTCGGCGTGATCGAATTCGACGTGTGTGAGGATGAGGGCGTCGGGAAAATAGTGCATGAACTTGGGGCCCTTATCGAAGAAGGCGGTGTCGTACTCATCGCCCTCGAGGATGAAGGGGCGGCCATCGCGGAGCTGGAAGCTGGAGCCAAAGTTTTCGGCGACGCCTCCGATGAGGAACGACGGGGCAAGCGTAGGATCGTGGCGCGCGGCGACCTCGTAAATCCACGCCAGCATGCTGGTGGTGGTGGTTTTGCCATGGGTACCGGCAACGACGAGGGATTCGTGGCCTGTTTTTCCGTGAGGGCGGATGAACTCGTCGTGGAGAACCTGAGCCATCGAGGTGAACGGGATGCGGCGGTCGAGGACGGCTTCCAGCTCGAGATTGCCGCGGGAGATGGCGTTGCCAATGATGACGAGGTCGGGCGGGGGTTCGAGGTTGGCTTCCGCGAAGGGCTCTGCGATGGGAATACCAAGGGCGCGGAGCTGGTCGGACATGGGCGGGTAAGCGGCCTGGTCGGAGCCGGTGACATGATGCCCCTTAAGCTGGAGGAGGCCGGCGAGGGAGGCCATGGCGGTGCCGCAGATTCCGATGAGGTGAATGTGTTTCGACTCAGGCATGACGGGGGACAGTGACGGCGCGCTCCAGAGAATGTAACAGAGGCTGATGGCTTTCAAGGCAGAGTTCGGCGTCGATGCCGAGGGGCAGGGTGACGTTGCCGCCGGAGACGTGTCCGGAGCGGAGGCCGATGGCGATGGGAACGTTAAAGGGATCGAGGAGGCGGAGGATGACCTGCTGGAGGAGGTCGGGATCGGCGCCTCGGGAGCCGCATTCCTGCATTTCGCCGAAGATGAAGCCGCGAGCACCTTCGAATTTGCCGGCGAGGATCATCTGGCGGAGCATGCGGTCGACCTGGTAGGGCTTGGCGCCGACGTCTTCAAGGAAGAGCAGCTTGTTCTCAGTTTGGGGCGCGTACTTTGTGCCGAGGGATGCGGTCAGCAGGCTGAGGCAGCCTCCATAGAGGGTGCCGCGGGCGGTGCCGGGACGCAGGGTGCGCATGCCTTCGGAAGCGCCGACACGGACGAGGCCGCCGGTGAGGGCGGCGCGAAAGCTGTCGAGATGAACGCCTTTGTCCACGGAGAAGTCGGCGGCGGCCATGGGGCCGTGAAAGGTAACGAGGCCGGTCTGATCGAGGAGCCAGGTCTGAATCGCGGTGTGGTCGCTGTACGCGAAAAAGGGCTTGGGGTGTTTGCGGATGAGGTCGAGATCGAGGCCTTCCAGCAGATAGTTGGTGCCGTAACCGCCGCGGGCGGCGACGATGGCGGCTACGTCAGGATCAGCGAAGGCGGCATGCAGATCGGCCAGGCGTTCTTCAGTGCTGCCGGCAAAGTAGGGCGGATGCTTCCCATATGCGTGAGCGGAGGCAACGGCATCGTAGCCGAGGCTGCGAAGGACTTCGATGGCGCGGGTGATGCGGTCCTGGCGGGCGCTGCTGGCCGGCGAGAGAACGACGATGCGGCCGCCGGGAGCGACGGAGCGGGGTTTGAGGGGCTTCACAGGAAATCCTCAGGGGCGACGGCCCATTCCATTTTCACCGGCGACGGGATGCCACAGCATGCAACTTTCGTAGCGGGTGCGCGATCAGGCAAGGAGGATCTCTCCTGCAGCGATGAGTTCGGCGGGCCCCGTGAGGGTCATTTCCGTGCCAGGACCGGGCCACTCGACGCGCTGAGAACCACCAGGCGCATGCACGGTGAGCGGCGATTTTGCTCCGCAGTGGGCGATGGCGGCGGCGGCGCAGGCGCAGGTGCCGGTGCCGGAGGAGGTGGTGGGGCCGACACCGCGCTCGTAGATGCGGATGTCAATTTCGGCGGCGCTGATCATGCGGAGAAATTCGACATTGGTCTGTTGCGGGAAGTGTTTATGAGAGGCGAGTTCCCGGCCGAGCTCGGTCCATCCACGGTTGTGGGCGCGGAAATTTTCGTCGTGGACCATGAGGACAAAGTGGGGATTGCCCATGGAGACCTGAATTCCGTAGACGACGGTGTTGTCGGCGAGGGTGACCTGGGCGGGGGCAACTTCGGGGATACCCATGCCGGCGGCGATCTGGTAGCGGCTGCCCTCGGCGGCGACCACGGTGCAGGAGCGGGGGCCGGCGTCGGTGTCGAGGAGGAGGACGTCGCCTGGAGCGGCGTTTTCTTCGCGGGCGAGAAAGGCAGCGACGCAGCGGGTTCCGTTGCCCGAGATTTCGGCGAGGGAGCCGTCGGCGTTAACG
>JBAUZR010000118.1:0-6743 GCA_049585375.1 Acidobacteriaceae bacterium | reverse complement strand
GGGAGCCGCGGCCATTGCGAGTGGGAGGAGACAAAGCGCTGGTGCGCCAGCGGAGGATTGCAGTCTGCGGCGCACCTTTGCGCAGATGCGAGAGAATCTTCCTAAGGTCATACGGTCCGACAGCTTTACCTGCCAGTACAAGAGTTGTCAAGCGAAAATTGCAGAAGCAATGGAGTTTTGGAGACTTTACATTTCAAATTTGCCTGTGGTACAACGGTCAGACCACATACGGATCGCTGGCATTTTCAGAACCGGCGGCCCGCAGGCAGCGCTTATCCACGATGGCAATTGTCAGCCGAAATCCCGCGACCGGAACTGTGCTTGCGACCTATCAAGCTCTGAAGGCGGACGAACTCGAGGCCAGGATGCAGCGGGCGGTCGATCAGTTTGCAGAATGGCGCCGCACCCGCTTTCCTGAGCGCGCGGAGATCCTCCTGCGCGCGGCAGCGCTGCTGTCTGAGGAAAAGGAGCGAATTGGGCGCCTGATCACGCTCGAAATGGGCAAGCCGATTCGCGCAGCGGTCGATGAGGCGGAGAAGTGCGCTTCGGTTTGCCGCTATTACGCGGAGAATGCCGAAGCTTTTCTCGCCGGTCAGACGGTGGCTTCGAGCGCAACGCGCAGTTACGTGGTGCATCAACCATTGGGGGCGATTCTTGCGGTCATGCCGTGGAACTATCCTTACTGGCAGGTGATGCGCTTCGCGGCGCCGGCGCTGATGGCGGGGAATATCTGCCTGCTGAAGCACGCCTCCAGCGTGCCCCAGTGCGCGCTCGACCTTGAAGATTTGTTTCTGCGTGCGGGTCTGCCCGAAGGGGCATTTCAGACGCTGCTGGTGGAGAGCAGCGCCGTCTCCGGAATTCTCGCGGATCCGCGAATCGCCGCCGCGACTCTCACCGGCAGTGAAGGGGCCGGTATCCAGGTAGGGGTTGCCGCGGCGCGGAGCATCAAGAAGGTAGTACTGGAGCTGGGCGGCAGCGACCCCTTCATCGTGATGCGGAGCGCGCATCTCGATCGGGCCGTCTCGACCGCGGTGAAAGCCCGGGTGGCGAACAACGGCCAGTCCTGCATCGCTGCCAAGCGGTTCATCGTGGACGAGGCAATTGCGGACGAATTTGAAAAGGGTTTTGTAGAGCGGATGCAGGCGTTGCGGGTTGGCGATCCGCTTGATGCGTCGACCGAAGTAGGGCCGCTTGCGTCCGCTGCCGCGGTCCGCGATATCCACGCACAGGTGGAGGACTCGGTGAAGCTGGGGGCGCGCCTGCTGACGGGTGGATCGCCGCTGCCTGGCGAGGGCAGCTTCTATCCCCCCACCGTCCTGACTGATGTTCCGGTCAACTCACCCGCCTATCGGGAAGAATTCTTCGGGCCGGTGGCGTCACTTTTCCGCGTGCGCGACAGCGCGGAGGCGATTCGGATCGCCAACGACACGCGGTTCGGGCTGGGGGCCAGTGTGTGGACTAACGAGCCGGAAGAGCGCGACCTGTTCATTCGAGAACTGCAGGCGGGGATGGTCTTCATCAACAAAATGGTGGCTTCGGATCCACGGATTCCCTTTGGGGGCGTAAAGCAATCAGGGTTCGGCCGCGAGCTGGGTCCGTGGGGGATACGAGAATTCACCAATATTAAGACGGTATGCATCGATGAGGGTGGGGCCTGAGCCCGCAAGGGTAAGACCTTTGAACCTATGGCGGAAGACGAACCACAAGACAACTCGCTTCAGCACGATCTGCGGCCAAACCTCAGATCCGGCAAGAGAAAGAGACCAATGGACCTTGCGGCACATGGCATTCTGTATAGCGACCGTACCCCGGTCACACAGGGAGGTCCTATGCCGAGGCCTGCGCAAATGTACAAGATTGTCCGTCCTTCACGCCTTTACGAGCAGATTGTCGAGCAGATAGAGCGCTCCATCCGCGAAGGCGTGCTGAAACCGGGGGACCAGTTGCCGGCCGAGCGCGATCTTGCCCAGCAGTTCGGCGTGAGCCGGACGGCGGTGCGCGAGGCAGTGAAGTCGCTCAGCGAAAAGGGACTGGTCGAGGCCTACTCGGGCCGGGGCACCTTCGTGTCCTCGGGCACGGCAGCATCGATGCGCCATTCCCTGGAGGGGTTCGTCCGCAGCGGCGGAGCCAACTGGCTGCACGTGGCGGAGCTGCGCGAGGTGCTGGAGCCGGAGATGACGGCGCGCGCCGCCCTGCACATTGAGGAGCAGCAGCTCACCATGATGCGCGAGGCCGTCGATGTGATGGAGCACAGCATGGTGGACCCGGAGGCCTACATCGAGGCCGATCTGGACTTCCATTTGGCTCTTGCGGAGGCGGCAGGTAATCCGCTGCTGCTGGCTTTGCTGGATGAGATTGTGGGCCTGCTCCGGGAGCAACGGATCGGCATTTTCAACGTAAAAGGGGGACCGCAGCGAGGACAGTTCCACCACAAGCAGATCCTCGAAGCGATCGAGCGCCGGGACCCGGAAGGGGCGCGGGAGGCGATGCGCTCCCACCTTGATCAAATACGCGGCGATTCGGCCGCATCTTCCTCTCTGGGCAGGAAGGCACGCCCGGCTTCCTCCACGACTTCATAGAAGGGACGGTTTACATATGGCGAATCTCGGCTTTATCGGATTGGGTGTGATGGGCGGCAACATGGTCGACCGGCTGCTGGCCAAAGGACACCAGGTAACCGGCTTCAATCGCACCCGATCGAAAGCCGAATGGCTTGTGCAGAAGGGGATGCGCCTGGCGGATTCGCCGCGTGCAGTCGCGGAAACCGCGGATGTCACTTTCGCGATGGTGACGAATACGGCTGCTCTGCGGCAGATCGTCGACGGACCCGACGGAGTGCTCGCTGGGCTGGCGCCGGGAAAGATATTCGCCGACATCAGCACCGTGAGTCCCGAAGTGAGCCGCGAAGTGGCAGGGCGGGTGCGCGAACGCGGCGCCGATATGGTGGACTGCCCCGTTTCGGGATCGGTGATCACGCTGCAGCAGGGCAACCTCTCGATTATGGTCGGGGGAACCGCGGAGACGTTCGAGCGATTGCGGCCTTTGCTGCTGGACATTGGGCCGAAGGTGACGCACGTGGGCGAAAACGGGCTGGCACTAGTCATGAAGATCGCCAGCAATCTCAGCCTCGCGGTACAGATGCTGGCATTTTCAGAGGGCGTGCTGATTGCCGAGAAGTCGGGCATCGATCGCAGGGTGGCCGTGGAAGTTCTGACGAACAGCGCCATCGCATCGCCCATGATTCGTTACCGGGGACCGTTTGTGCTGCAGCAGCCGGAAGAAGCATGGTTCGACGTGAACATGATGCAGAAGGACATGCTGCTGGCACTGGAGCTGGGGCGGAAGATGGATGTTCCGATGCCGACGACGGCGGTGACGAACGAATACCTGACCGCTGCGCGCGGCATGCATCTGGAGAAGTTCGACTTTGCCGTCGTCTTCGACGTTCTGGCGCGGCTGGCGGGACTCGACACGGGAGTTGGCGCATGAAGAGCACCGCACCGGCCCCGGACAATCCAGCCGCAGTGACCCCGCAGCGCTGGCTGGGCATGTACCGGCAGATGCTGCGCATCCGCGCGTTCGAGGAGCAGGTGAACGACCTGTATACGCGCGCGATCATGCCGGGTCTGGCCCATCTCTACATTGGCGAAGAAGCGATCGCGGTTGGCATCTCCGACGCGCTGCAGGCGGAGGACTACATCACGAGCACACACCGGGGCCATGGGCACTGTCTGGCCAAGGGAGCGGCTCCGGACCGCATGTTTGCTGAGCTGCTGGGCAAAGCCGCGGGTTACTGCCGCGGCAAAGGCGGATCGATGCACATTGCCGATCCGGCCACCGGGAACCTGGGAGCCAATGCCATTGTGGGCGGGAGCATGGGCATCGCTACCGGCGCGGCCTTCACTGCGAAGCAACTGGGCACCGGCCGCGTCTCAGTCTGCTATTTCGGAGAGGGGGCGCTCGGCCAGGGAGTGTTCTACGAGGTTCTCAACCTGGCCAGCCTTTGGGCTCTGCCGGTGCTCTACGTGTGCGAGAACAACATGTACAACGAGTACACGCACTTTCTTGAAACGACGGCTGGCGATATCTGCGCGCGCGCTGCAGCCTTCGGCGTTCTGGCCGAAGCAATCGACGGACAGAATTTGCGCGAGGTGTGCGCTGCGGCTCATCGCCTGACAGCGCGCGCACGTTCAGGTGGCGGCCCGGCCTTTCTGCTGTGCAACACCTACCGCCATGGCGGACATCATGTGGGCGACATCAGCCGCGAATACTACCGCTCGAAACAGGAAGAGCAGCACTGGAAGAAGATTCGCGATCCGATTCTGCTGCACGGCGAGTGGCTGCAGAACGAGGGCATCGCGCTGATGGCGGATCTGGAGCAGGCGGACAAAGAAGTGCGTGCGGAGATAGCCGCAGCGGTGGAGTTTGCGCTTGCGGCTCCGTTTCCACCGGCAGAAGAAGCGGAGAACCACGTTTATGCCTGAAACAGCCGTCCGCCAGCTCACCTTCGCCCAGGCGGTACGCGAAGGGCTCGCCGAGGAGATGCGCCGCGACTCGCGCATCTGCATTTTGGGGGAGGACGTTGCCGAAGCGGGAACGCCGTTCAAGGTCCTCTCCGGACTGGTGGAGGAGTTTGGCACCGCGCGGGTGGTAGACACGCCCATTTCGGAAGCCGGCTTTACGGGCGTCGCCGTGGGAGCGGCCATGACGGGGCTGCGTCCGGTAGTCGACATCATGTTCGGCGACTTCCTCACGCTGACCATGGATCAGCTGGTGAACCAGGCGGCGAAGATCCACTACATGTCCGGCGGCCACTGGAAGGTTCCGCTGGTGGTGCGCACGACGCTGGGAGCCACGCGGCGCTCGGCCGCGCAGCACTCCCAGTCGCTGCACGCCTGGTTTGCCCATGTGCCCGGACTTAAAGTTGTCATGCCATCCACGCCGGCCGATGCCAAAGGACTTCTCAAGAGCGCGATCCGGGATGATAATCCGGTGGTCTTCTTCGAAGACAAGATGATGCACCACAAGCTGAAAGGGCCGGTTCCCGAGGGGGACTACAGCATTCCTCTGGGCGTGGCGGAAGTGAAGCGGATGGGCACGGACATCTCGCTGATCGCCACCAGCAGCATGGTGCACGTGGCGCTGGGAGCCGCCGACCTGCTGGCAGAGACTGGCATCAGCGCGGAAGTGGTCGATCCGCGAACGCTGTGGCCGCTCGACGAGAAGACGCTGATCGACTCGGCTATTAAAACCTCGCGGTGCATCGTGATCGACGAAGGATACGGCCGCTACGGGGTCACGGCCGAGATCGCAGCGGTCGTCTCCGAAGGGGCGTTTTTCAGCCTCGACGGGCCGGTTCTTCGCATGGGCGCGATGCACGTGCCTATTCCCTTCTCCCCACCGCTCGAAGACGCGACGGTTCCGACAGAGAGAGGCGTCTTCGAGGCAGCCCGCCGGCTGTGCGGGCGCGGCTGAATCCAAACACCGGAGGAATACCATGGCACTCCCCACCTATGGATCGATGGCCGTCGACTGGGAACAGCGCATCGACTTCGACCGCCTTCGCACGGAACGGCTGCAGCGAGCGAAGGATCTGCTGGCGAAGTCCGAAATGGGCGCTCTCCTCTGCTTCGATATGAACAACGTCCGGTATCTGACCGCAACGCACATCGGCACGTGGGCCCAGGACAAGGCCAATCGCTTCACGCTGCTGCCGCAGAACGACGAGCCAATTTTGTGGGACTTCGGCTCCGCGGCTCGTCATCACCAGCTGCACTGCCCCTGGCTGGGGGACCGCTCGCGATCTGGCATTTCCATGCTGCGCGGAACCATGTCCCCGGAGCATGGACGCGCCGAGGACGTGGCGCGCAAGATCCGCATCGAGCTGGAGTCTCGCGGTCTGCATAAAGAGCCGGTGGGTGTGGACATCATCGAACTGCCGGTTCTTTTTGCGCTGCAACGCGAAGGTATTACCGTTGTCGATGGCCAGCAGCTGATGTCGGAAGCGCGGGTGATCAAGACCCGCGACGAGATCGCTCTGCTCAATCACTCTGCCGCAATGGTGGATGCGGCCTATGACCACCTTTATCGCGCGATGCGCCCGGGGCTGCGCGAAAACGAAGCGGTCGGGCTGGTCAGCAAGGTCCTTTACGATCTTGGCTCGGAATATGTTGAGGCGGTGAACGCCATCTCGGGCGAGCGGTGCAATCCGCATCCTCACGTTTTTTCCGACCGCATGCTGCGTCCCGGCGACCCGGTGTACTACGACATCCTGCATTCGTACATGGGCTATCGCACCTGCTACTACCGCACGTTTTCGATCGGATACGCGTCGCACGCAATGGTCGATGCCTATAAGAGATGCCGCGATTATCTGGACGCTGCGATCGATCTGATTCGACCCGGGCGAACCACTGCCGAGGTGGCCTCGGTCTGGCCCCGTGCCCAGGAATTCGGCTTTCCCAATGAAGAAGCGGCGTTTGCGCTGCAGTATGGACACGGCATCGGCCTGGCGATTTGGGAGAAGCCGGTGATCAGCCGGCTGGTGTCACTCGAACATCCGCAGGAGATTCGCCCCGGCATGGTTTTTGCGCTGGAAACGTTCTGGCCATCGAGCGATGGATGGAGCGCGGCGCGCATCGAGGAGGAGATTGTCGTGACGCCGACCGGGCACGAAGTGATTACGCGTTTCCCGGCTGAAAAGCTGATGGTTGCGGGCGCCACGTATTTCACGGCAGGCGGAC
>JBAUZR010000117.1:0-9977 GCA_049585375.1 Acidobacteriaceae bacterium | reverse complement strand
GCGTATCGGTCAGGCCGCGCGCAATCGCCCGTGCGATCGCTGCTTCATCCGTTCGGCCGCAGCCGAAGCGGGACCAGGCAGACTCGATCCACGTGAAGTGCCAACCTGCGTCGCGCAACCCCCAGGTCAAGCTGCGCCGGCGCCGCGTTTTCCACGATCATCCACGCCGTGCCGAACGACTTTTGCTGCAGACTAAGCCCGGTCGGCAGGACACACCCCACGCGGAGAAAGATCGCGGGTGGCTTTACCACGAGCCTTTGCCGGATTTTTCTGTTCCGGCTGGAACACCAATCGAGCCACCAGCCTGGGCGTTCGGACCGGTCTCCGGGGCGATCGGACGACTGGGACTGATGCTGATGTCGATCAATTCCGCCTGCGCGCCCTGCTCATGATTGTCGGCATCCGTCTGCACATCGGAGCGCTTCAATCCGAAGGGATACACGGAAGTATCTGCCGCCGATAGATGGGTTTTTACGTCGGATCTACTGATGACGCTCATAGAAGCTCCAGTCGGTTCGTGGCGTACCTGGAAAGGTCTCGTCTGGAGCAAAGCGCGGAGGGCTGAAGGCGCGGAGGGGAAACTACACTATTACAACTATACCCTCAAAACCACCCTTACACGTGACAAGCCAGGTAAAGGTAGTGTCACAATTGGCTCGGACGGAAAAATGGCGCGTTTGTGAGCAATCCGGCTCAGTTATTGTTTTGCGGTTCTGTTCCAATCATTTTGGAGCAGAGTCTCTCTGTATCTCCTCACTCTTGGTTCTGAGCTAAGTCAGCCCATCTGAAATGTGTCTCTCTTAGCTCCCCCCACGGAATAAGGAAAATCAATGAAAATCATGCCTCTGCTGTTGGTCGGCGCCATCGCGCTGACAAGCGGAAACCTCTGGGCTGCCTCCGGGCGCCAGGACTCGATCGAGCGCCTGCAAATGTCGTCGGATGTGCTTCACTCCATCATGAGCGCCCCGGACAGAGGTATACCGGAAGAGGTGATGAACAGCGCGAAGTGTATTGTGGTTGTTCCTCATCTGGTCAAAGGCGGCTTCGTCCTCGGCGGCGAGCATGGCAGAGGTATCGCCTCCTGTCGCACGGCTGACGGCTGGAGCGCGCCGGCGTTCGTATCCATCGGCGGCGGCAGCTGGGGCCTCCAGATTGGCGTCGAAGGCGTCGACCTGGTCATGGTCGTCATGGATGACAGGGGTCTGCAGCATTTGCTCAGCGATAAATTCCAGCTGAGCGGAGATGCATCGGCTTCTGCGGGCCCGGTGGGCCGCCACGCTTCAGCGGGAACCGACTGGAAGATGACCGCGGAAGTGCTGACCTACTCGCGCTCGCACGGGGTCTTTGCAGGAATCACTCTGGATGGAGCTGTAGTGGAGCAGGATATGGATTCCACGCGCGCTATCTACGGCCGCGACGCATCTTTCCGTTCAGTGTTGTCTGGCAATGTCCGCGCACCGAAATCGACATTGAGCTTTATGCGGGTGGTTCGTGAAATGGGCCGCGCTGGCACGATTGCGGAAGCGAATCCAGGGCAGCGGTAGCCCCTCAACCATTGCTGATCGGGGTCTTCAACAACCCCGATTCATCTGGTACCCCGGTAAGGAGATTCCGTATGCTGATCCACATCGTTATTACGCTCATCGTCGTTGGATTTCTGCTGTGGCTGGTGAACCGTTTCATCCCCATGCAGTCGAACATCAAGTCCATTCTCAACGGCGTTGTGGTCATTGTCGTGGTTTTGTGGCTCCTGAACGTATTCGGGATCTTCCACCTCCACGCGCTTTCCAATCTCCGGGTTGGACGGTAAGAGCAAGCTGAGAAATCGCCAGCGCGTCGTTGCACCAGCCCCGGACCGGGCTAAGTCACCGTGGCAGGCATCTGCCGTAAAGGAAAAATCGTGAGAAGGAAACTGCTGTTTGTAGTCCCTGCGTTGTTAGGCGCGAGCGCCTTAGCTCAAACCTCGCCTCAGATCGCCCCACCGGCCGAGCCCGGTTCTTCGCCCCGCTTGTACCGTGCGATTGTGACCAGCCGCACCGTCGAAGCCGTCAATTATGCGCATCGCGGAGAATCCACAAGAGTGGGTTTTGCGGGAACGACGCTGATGCCGATGGCCAACGGTTGGGCACAGGTGGAAAACAAGCGAGGTAATCTGGCAGTCACGGCCGAATTTGGCAATCTGGACAAGCCGACTGCTTTTGGCGGCGAGTATCTCACGTATGTAATGTGGGCTATCTCGCCTGAGGGTCGCGCGGTCAACCTTGGAGAGGTGTTGGTAGGCGGCAACCATCGCAGCAAGTTGCACGCAACCACCGACCTGCAGGCATTCGCACTGATCGTTACGGCGGAGCCTTACTACGCGGTCCGCGAGCCCAGCAATGTTGTTGTGCTTGAGAATGTTGTGCGCGCAGATACTGTAGGATCGGCCGAAGCCGTTCACGGTCGGTATGAGTTGATCGAGCGCGGTGGTTATATTCCCACCGGCTATAAGTTCGACCCGGTAGTTGCCAGCGCGAAGCTGCCCCTTGAATTCTTTGAGGCGCGGAACGCAGTGCGGATTGCGGAATCGGAAGGCGCCGAACAGTATGCCCCAGACAGCTATCGTCACGCAGAGCAGCTGATGAACACGGCAAATGGCGAGGCAATCGATCGGCATCGGTCTACGCAGGATCTCATTGCCACCTCGCGTGAAGTCGTCCAGACGGCGGAAGATGCACGCGCCGTTGCCGTGAAGAAAATCGACGAGGTACGTCTGGCCAGCGAGCGCCAGGCTTCCACCGATGCGCAGGCCCTGTCGCAGGCCCAGGCAGACGCCGCGAACCGGCAGAGCGAGCGGGCGCAGACAGAGGCAGCGCAGGCGCGGTCAGACAATGCGCAGGCACAGGCAGCGAATGAGAACGCACAGACAGAGGCCGCGAAGGCGCGGTCAGACGATGCGCAGGCTCAAGCAGAAAATGCGAATGCGCAGGCAGTTGCAGCAAAGGCACAGTCGGACGCGGCGGATAGCCAGGCTGCTTCCTCGGCCGCAGTAGCTGCTGCCCAGGCGGATGCCGACCAGGCGCATGCAGCAGCGCAGCAGGAGGTGCAGCAGGCCGACAGTGACAAGGCAGCCATGCGCGCGCAACTGACGGAAAAGCTGAATGCCGTACTGCAGACACGCGACAGCGCTCGCGGGCTGATCATCAGCATGTCCGATGTACTGTTCAACACGGGGCAATACTCATTGAGTTCCGGGGCGCGCGAGAAGCTGGCGAAGGTCTCGGGCATTCTCCTCTCCTATCCTGGACTCTCTATCGCAGTCGGGGGGTACACGGATAATGTGGGCAGCGATGCGATGAATCAGAAGCTGTCGGAGAACCGGGCGGGAGCCGTCCGCGATTACCTGGTGCAAGAGGGGGTGACAAACACTGCGGTCACGGCGATCGGTTACGGCAACTCACAACCGGCAGCGTCCAATAGCGACGCAGGAGGGCGCCAACAGAACCGCAGAGTCGAACTCGTGGTGTCCGGTGACGCCATCGGCAGTCCAGCGACGACTACGACGAGCAGCCTGCAGTAGTGCAGGCGTTCAGGAACGGAAAGGCATTCTCTATGAAAACGTCTCGAATCGTCCATATCGCCACGCTCGCCACGGTCTTTGGATTTGTCACCCTTGCGTGTGCCGCGCAGGAGCGGCCGTCAGAAGACAGGGGTCAGTCGAAGCAGGACAACAAGCAGCAGCAGGTGAGGCCTGCGCAACAGCACGCCCAGCAGCATGGGCAGCAGGCACGGCCATCCGCGGACAAGCGGCCGGACGTGCAGTCACAGCAGCGAGAAAGCCAGCCGTTACGCAGGGCCGCCCCTTCAAGGCCGGCTGCACAACAGCAGAATCGGCCCGCCGCCAGGGTGCAGAACCACACAGCGGAGAGCCGCGGAACGACGCGTCCGCAGCAGAACCAGGGTCGAGTAGCGCAGCAGAGTCGACAAGTCCAGCAGGCCGCCTGGCAGCAGCACAGTGCGTCTAACTGGCAGTCGGATCACCGAAACTGGCAGCAGCGCGGCGGCTATCACGGCTATCGCATTCCTGATGCTCGTTTTCGCGGCTACTTTGGATCGGGTCACGCGTTTCTCATCCGGGGCCTTCCCTTCATGGTGGTTGGTGGATTTCCCCGTTTTCAGTACAACGGATACTGGCTGAGCGTCGTCGATCCATGGCCACAGCAATGGGGCAATGACTGGTACAACAATGACCAGGTCTACGTCGATTATTCCGACGGCGGATATTACCTCTACAACCGGAGCTATCCCGGTGTTGGCATTGCAGTTAGTATCTCGATGTAATGGCACCGTTGGCCATGCGGTGCGATTCTCAGATCGCACCGCGCGGGGGGCGATGACTCCGAGTTGAAACAGGAATCGCCGCAGAGCGAGAGAGTATGATCTCCTACACCCCTGCTCTTCGAGCATGGTGAAGGCGCGATAGTGGTACGGAGAGGCAGCAAATTTAAGTGGCTGAAACGACGATAATCGGGTTTGACGCCGAGGCCTTTCTCGCCAGTGCCGGATTGGGACGAAAGAATGTCCAGCTGAAGCCAAAGCAGACTTTCTTTGCCCAGGGAAATCCCGTCGACTCCAACTACTACCTGCAGAAGGGTCGCGCAAAACTCACAGTCGTATCAACCGCCGGAAAAGAAGCAACGATCACGCTCCTCTCCACGGGCGACTTCGTAGGGGAGGAATCACTCGCTGCGGTGGCCGGGCTGAGGATGGCGACCGCAACTGCTATTAAGGGCTGTACCGCGCTCGAAATCGAGCGGGCAGAGATGATCCGAGTGATGCATGAGGAGCATGCCTTCTCCGGTCGGTTCTTATCGTTTCTACTGGCTCGCAGCATGCGGATTCAGGCGGATCTGGTCGATCAGCTCTTCAACTCCAGCGAGAAGCGCCTGGCCCGCATTCTCCTGCTGATGGCCGAGATCGGCAAACCGGGAAATCCGGACACGACGATTCCGAAAATCTCTCAGGAAACTCTGGCCGAAATGATTGGCACCACCCGATCCCGCGTCAGCTTCTTCATGAACCGTTTTCGCAATCTCGGATTCATCCATTACAACGGCGGCATCCAGGTCCACAAATCTCTGCTTAATGTGGTCCTGCTGGATCAGTTGCCGGGTCGCAACGCCGCTAAGCCACCGCTCCTCGTCGCTCCGCGCGTTGGGTTCGAGTCTGACTCTGACTGGGGGCCATCCTCAGGTCGGAATCGTTCGAAGCTTCTATTTGCGTGCATCGGCGGAGATAACCGGCCATGCCCCCGCCACGGTCGACCTCAACGGCTTTCCGCTGGTGCGCCTGTCGAGGATCGCGATCAAGCCAGAAATTGCGCGCTCTCGGACTGGTAGTCGTGCATGTCGCCCGAGTGGCGCGCCGGATTCCAGGCGGGCCGGAAGGGCAGAAAGACGGAGAAAACCGTACCGGTGGAAGGACCGTTCACCCGGCTCTTGACCTGGATGGTGCCACCGTGCCTGCGCACGATCTCCGAGCTGACCCACAGCCCCAGGCCGATCCTGGTATCCCCTCGGTTGCTGACAAACGGCTCGAAGAGCGAATCGCGAATGACGGGGTGAATGCCGGAGCCGGTATCTCCGATGGTGAGGCGAATGCCGGGCCGCGATCCATGGTTGTGCTCGTGCGTGCCCGCGACCCGAACTTTTAAAATGCCGCCGCGTCCGATGGCGTCCATGGCATTGGCGATCAGGTTCAGGATCAACTGCCGCAGATCTCCGACTACGCCGAGGATCGGCAGACATTCCCGGAAGTCCCGGTCAATCCAGATCTCCGCCGCCATCAGCCTGGCCCGATAGACATCGAGAGCGGCGTCCACCACCTGGGAGAGGTGCACCGAAACCGGCGTAGTCGCTTCCTTGTGGAACCTGAGATTCTCGGTGACACTTTCCGCGACCCGCGCCAGTTCCCGCGTCGCCATCTCGGCGTGCCGCTTCGTCTCGTCCAGCGAAGATGAGCGGCTGATCAGGTAGAGCAGATTCGTGACCGACGCCAGCGGGTTGTTGATTTCATGGGAGAGGGTGGCGGCCAAACACCGAGCTACTGCAAGTTTTTGCATTTTGCGCAGGGCTTCTTCCGCCGCGAGTCGCTGGGCCAGAAATTCTCTGATCTGGTATTGGCGACTTCGATTGCGCAGAGCGTCCCGTGCGGCGCCGACGAGGGTCTCGGGGCGGACAGGCCGCTCCAGCGTCACCAGGATCCCAAGGAGGCGGCGAGCCAACTCTCTCTGTCGGTTCTGGCGGTCGACCGGGCCGACTACCGTGAGGACGATGACGGGGAGAGCACTCCAGGAAGGTTGTTCAGCCAGCTGCGCTGACCATGCGGCGATGTCGGGCAGAGTAAGAACCTCGTCCGCCAGAATCACCGCCCCTGCTCCTTCATTCAATTCCGATCGAGCCTCCTCCGAGGTTGAAAAGGAGGTGCAGGCGATGCCGGAGCTGGCCAGAAGATCGCAGATCATAGCCCCATCACGCCCCGAGGGCGCGACCACCAGGACACGCGTCTCATTCTCGCCGGCCGTCATGGTGTCGCCTGCATGGGTGCATGAGAATTGGGTTCCTGCAGACCTTCCATCGCACCCCGGTACCGGGGTGAGCCGGTTAACACGCCGTCGAACTCAGTGAGCACCTCTCCGACGGAGATGACGCCGTTCCTCATGACCAGCTCACGGATTGTGCGTTCATGTTCTCCGCTCCGTTTCTTGATCACCGAAAGCGCCTGACGCACTTCGCCAGCGGCCTCGAAGTAGCGAAACAACAGGACGGTGTCGGCGAGATAACTCACGTCCACAGGCGTATCGATGTTCGTTCCCACAAAGCCGACCTGGGAAACGGTCATCAGCGTCGTGACTCCCTTTTGGCTCAGGTAGGCCAGCAATTCGTGCAGCTGCATAGCGAGAAAATGTTCGCCGGGCATGGCATTGAGAAATCCGTTCAGGCTGTCGATGATCAGCAGGTTCAGATCCTGCTTCTCCACCAGTTGCCTGATCTCGTAGGCAAACTGGCCCGGTGAAAGTTCCGCGGCATCCACCTGGCGAAGTTGCAGCGTCCCCGCGTCCGCATATTGCCTGAGGTCCATCCCCAGGCCTTTCGCCCGGATCACCAGGGTCGCCAGAGTCTCATCGAAGCTGAAGAGCGCCGCCCGGTCGCCGCGTTCGACCGCAGAGACAGCATAGCGCACAGCGATAGTGGATTTTCCGCAGCCGGCCGGCCCCAGAAGGAGCGTGCTGGTGCCGCTGTCGAGGCCGCCGCCCAGCAACGTGTCCAGCGCCGGTAAGCCGCTGGCCAGCTGGGTCGGCTGGAAGGTCAGAAGGTGCTCGGCCGCCACCAGCCGCGGATACACTTCCACCCCGCCGCGCTTGATGCAGTAGTCGTGGAAGCCCTCGCGAAACTTTGCGCCGCGCAGCTTCTTCACTTCTAGGCGGCGCCGCTTGATGCCGTATTCCCGCTCCACGCTTTCCATCAGGATCACGCCATGAGCGATGCTCTGGAGTTGCTGATCGTGGCCTTCGCCGGTGCGATCGTCCAGTAACAGCACCGTACATTTGCGTCCGGAGAAATACTGTTTCAGGCCCAAAATCTGGCGGCGATAACGGAGGGAGTCGCGAGCCAGCAGACGCAACTCGGAGAGAGAATCGAACACCACGCGAGCAGGCTGTAATTTCTCCACTTCCGCCATGACCGCGTTCGTGGTGTCCGACATTTCGATTTCGGAAGGGTTGAAGACGGTGTATTGGGCTTCGGGCTTCAGCTGCGCCTCATCAGGAGCCAGCTCAAACAAGTCGATCCCATCGAGAGACCAGCCGTGTGAATCGGCGATTTCCAGCAGTTCCGCCTTCGACTCGGAGAGCGTGACGTAGAGACCCCTCTGGCCGCAGCGAACGCCCTCCATCAGGAATTGCATGGCGATCGTGGTCTTTCCGGTTCCCGGATCGCCTTCGACCAGATAGAGATGATTGCGGGCGATGCCGCCTTCCAGGATGTCATCCAGGCCGGCAATCCCGGTGGCGAATCGCTCCACCGGACCGGACTTTCTCTTCCCCTGGGGGCCCAATCCGTTTCCCGATTGTGGTGCGGCGGCTCTCGATTTCTGCGTCGAATCCAAGGTGATGGCCCCTTTCTCCAGCGCCTGGCACGGGCCCTGACTGGTTCCGCGGTCCTCCGCATTGACTCGGGCACGGCCCCACATCCAATGAACGCTCTCCACAGTCAGGAATCGCGATCGTTGAAAGGTGCTGTATTCGCACCCTTCGTGTGACGGGAATTCCTGAGGAGGAGCCGGTTCATCAAGTGTGGCAGGCAGCCAGAATCGATTCTGGTCAGTTTTATACAGGTCTGCACGATTTTCGACAGCCTTAACCGGTCAGCGCAATCCGCGCAAATGAGCATGGCAAGCCCACAACCTCAGGCTGCTACAGTCATCACCTAGCCCCTTGCATCATTGACTTTGGCGGGCAGGATCGACACTCAGCGACGGGAACCGGAGTGATTGCTGATCTGTCTCGGTGCGGGTCAATCCACCCTCGGTTGACGATTTTCCGCGCGTTTTCGCGCCCGGCAATCCCGAAGGCCCGTGGGCTGCGATTGCGCTTTGGTCTGAAAGTCTTATCGCCCGGCTATGAGGTAATCGATTAACTCAACCGCGCTTGCAACGACAACGGAAGAAGTCACCCCACGTTGCTCAGCCCGTTCGTCGAATCTACAATAGTAAGAGTTCCCCTGTGTTGACGCTGGAGGGAATGCACAGCTGCTCCCTCGCTGAACTGTCCATCTGCACCGCGGCATTTGGAAAGGGGCTATAAAAGTGATCGAACCTCAGAACGTTCCATTTGACACCGAGGCCTTTCTGGCGAGTGCTGGGCTCGGGCGCAGAATCGTAGAGCTGGAGGCGAAGCAGGCCTTTTTCTCCCAGGGAGAGCTCGCGGACTCCGTTTTCTATCTGCAGAGGGGCCGCGCAAATCTCACTGTGCTTTCAAAAAGCGGCAAAGAAGCTACGATCGCGCTTTTCACAGGGGGCGATTTTGTAGGCGAGGAGTCGCTCGCGGCAGTGGCGGGCCTTCGTCTGGCCACGGCAACAGCCATCACCCGGTGTACGGCGCTCAGGATCGACCGGGCAGAAATGATCCGCGTGATGCACGCCGAGCATGCTCTTTCCGACCGGTTCCTTACGTTTGTGCTGGCTCGGAGCATGCGCACCCAGGCGGACCTGGTGGATCAGCTTTTCAATTCCAGCGAAAAGCGGCTGGCGCGCATTCTCCTGTTGATGGCGGAAGTCGGCAAGCCCGGAGAGCCGCAAACCCCGATTCCGAAGATTTCGCAGGAAGCTCTGGCGGAAATGGTGGGCACCACGCGTTCGCGGGTCAGCTTCTTCATGAACCGCTTCCGTAAGCTCGGCTTTATCGAATACAACGGTGGCATCTACGTTCACAAGTCCCTGCTGAATGTAATTCTGCTCGATCAGCTGCCGGAGCGGACCGCGCCAGCCACTTCTTCTTCCAATCCTCCCGAAGAACCGGGACAGTAGTCCGATGGGTCCGCAAAGAGCGTTGCAGGCTGAGGGTTCAGTCCATCGTGAGGCCTGCATCGTCCGAGCGATTACGGAGCGCCACTGTTTCGACGATCACAAAGTCTCCCCCAAAGAGCGCTGGCCGCGCCGCTTCGCTCCCCGAACTCCGCGCTTGGCGGCAGCATCCTCGAGAAGGGCATTGATCTCTCCGCCAACCAAAATCGCGACGCCGCTCAGATAGAACCAGAGCATCAGGATGATCAGGGTGCCGAGCGATCCATAGAGCAGGCCAAAGTGACTGAAGTGACGAACATAGAGTTTGAACAGGACTGAAGCGGCCATCCAGATTGCCGCCGCTACGATGCCGCCAGGAAGCAGCCATTTCCACTTCTGCTTCTGAATGTCCGGCGCAAAGCGGTAGAGACCGAGGA
>JBAUZR010000116.1:0-3358 GCA_049585375.1 Acidobacteriaceae bacterium | reverse complement strand
TAATCGAAGAGGTTTGTGAAGTGGCCCTCGGTCACCCAGCCGGTCGGGTCATCCCGGAAGGCACCCCCGCCTTCCGGCTGCAGCAATTCGTCGCCGTAACTGCGGATTGCATCAGTCACGTGCGTGTCCAGCATCTGCCAGTTGGCGCCCGTGTACCAGTTCACCGCATCCAGGATCATCCCATCGAGCCCGGTTCCCATCCAGAAACGCACGACTTTCCCGGCCTCGTTCGGCCATGCAGATGAAGCCCAGTTGTATTGCGGGAGGTGAATTGTGTTTCCCTGGGAATCCTTGCCCGGCCAGCGGCTCCAATACCAGGCGTGCGCCCGTTCGCTCCATTGCCAGATTTCGTCTTTCATTGGGTCGTAGTTGGGCAACGCCGGTCGGGAGAAGAAATAGCTGTTCGACCCGGCCGGCGCAGGCGCGTCTGGACGACTACTCCATAAATATTCGCTTGCCTTGATCCCTGGCTTCTTTTCCCGGATCTCGTTCTCTGCTTCGAGGAAGTCGGTCGCCTCTGTGTTGCTGTAGCCGAGGTTTTGAAATGTGACCACCCGCAGTCCGAGGGAATGCGCCAGCTTTACCAGGTTGCGGAAGTCCCGCATCGTTCCCTCGGCCGAATCGATGCTATAGCGATTGATCGCATCGAGTCCGTCATAGCTGTTGCCACCCTCCTCCGGCGCAAAGATTTCCAGCGCTGAGATGCCTTCGTTCTTCCACTGCAGCATTTGTCGTCGTGCCTGGTTGGGGTCGGTCGAGAGATGCTCAAACCTCCAGTACTTCGTGGTCGGTTTCAGCGTTACGCGGTGGATGGCGGAGGCCGATTCATACCAGGGGTTCGCTGAGGAGGCGAACGATGAAGTTGCCGCCATCAGCAATACTGCTGCCACCGCGATCGTTCGGCGCACTACCTCGGCTCCGCGAGCAGCAACGCATCCACTGCCGCCCGATCAGGCATTGACGGCTGAGCACCGCGCCCGGTCACCGAGATGGCAGCTGCGGCGCAGGCAAAGCGGCCTGCATCGGTAGCGGACATCCCCAGCATCAGCCCCGCAGCAAACGCGCCGTTGAAGGCATCGCCCGCCGCGGTGGTATCCACAGCCTCAACCTCGAACGGAGACAGCCGATGCTGTGCACCGTCCGCTGTGGCCAGAAGCGCCCCATTTGCGCCCATCTTCAGCACGACGCCCCGTGCTCCACCGGCAAGCAGGGCTGTCGCCAGGGCCTGCGGACCAGCCTCTCCCATGCCCATGGCTTCGGCATAGAAGGCAGCCTCTGTCTCGTTCGGAGTCAACCACTCCAGCGCAGGCAGCACTTCCGGCCCAAGCGCTCGCGCCGGAGCCGGATCCAGAATCAGTGGCACCCCCGTGCGCTGGCACAGGGCGGCAAGATGATTGACGGACTCCATCGGTATCTCCAACTGAGCAAGAACCAGGCCCGCACCTCGGATGCGCGCACTGTGCCTCTCGATGAATTCCGGCGTGACCGCGGCATTGGCGCCGGGCGTAATGACGATGGTGTTCTCTCCGCCCGCGGCTACAGTAATAGTCGCGACTCCAGAGCTTCCTTCTGTCTCCTCCACCGCGCTGGTCCCTACGCCCGCACCGCGCAGATCGGCGATGAGTCTCTCACCAAATAGATCCGACCCAACTCTTCCGATCATCTCGACCGGGTACCCGAGGCGCGCCACCGCCACCGCCTGATTGGCGCCTTTGCCACCCGGGTGCAGCTGAAAATCGTTGCCCCTGACCGTTTCGCCTGGAACGGGAATCGTATCCGTTGTCACTACGAAATCGATGTTGATGCTGCCCACCACAACTATTGGCTTCACGTCGATCCTCATCGCGTCGTCAGAGCGTGCCGCTGACGCCGCGAGCTTTTCGCCAGGTGGCACGAGTACACTCACCCAACCAGCGTTGGGGTGGGCGGACCCGTAAACGGAAGAGGTTCGCCGGTCCCCGAATGACTTTCTCAGAAGGCCAGTTTCAGCGCGACTTGCATGATGCGCGCCTCGAGCGCCCCCGTGACCTGCCCAAACGGAATATTTCCATAATTCCCAACCGTCGCATAGGGATAAACCGTCTGTGCACCACTCCATTGAGTGTGGTTCAGGGCGTTGAAGGCGTCGGCCCGGAACTCCGCGTGGAACCGCTCGTGGATGGGGAAGGTCTTAGCCAGTGAGAGGTCCACGTTGTTCTGTCCGGGGCCGCGGACTGTTCCCAGACCGGAGTTGCCGCGCACGCCGTTCGGCGGAGCCGTGAACAGACTCGTGTCGAACTGCTGGAAGAACGTCTTCGAGCCGCGCGGCAGGTTCGGATTCCCGCTCACCGACAGTTCATCGAAACCCGCGTAATCTGCGGCAGTCGTGGCCGTGTTCACCACGGTGAGTGCATTGCCGGATTCGATGGTCCCGATCCCGGAGAGCCGCCAGCCCGTCAGGGTTTCCCGAGCCCAGGGCGCCCAGCTGCCGCCATATTGCGGGGACCAGATGCCGCTGTAGACGAAACGATGCCGGTGCGAAAGGCTGGCTTCGCCGCGGTCCGGGATGTTCGGATACTGGAAGCCAGACACTCCCGGGGACGCGCCATTGGCAGCCAGGTTGTTCACGAGTGGATAGTCCGATATCGTTTTGCTCCAGGTGTAATTCGCCAGAAACTCCAGGCCGCGAACGAAGCGGTGCTGATACTGCACGATGGCGGCGTTGTAGTACGAGTTAAGCGTCGGCCTCTGCACGTAGATATCGCTGAACCGTCCCGCGTTGTTCGGACGCGCCGCGTCGAAAGCGTTGAGCGTGGGCCAGCCCGTCTGGTAAGCCGGCAGGTTAATGTTGACGTAGTTGGACCCTTTACGCCCCTGTACGCCGGCATAGGAAAGCGTAAGTGTATCGTTTGGTGTCAGCTTCTGCTGCACATCGGCGAGGATGCGCTGGTAATAGGGCAACTCCATCGACTTGTTGTCGTAATAGTATATGGGCTGCTCCTGCCCGTCGCCGAAGTAGCCCTCGCCCGGACCTGTGCTCACCGGGTACTGGCCCGGCGCCAGACTGGGAGCCGGCTGGAACACCTGCGATGTACTGAGAGCGGGAGTATCGCTCGGCACCCCTTCCGTCACATTCGATATCTCATTGCCAATGAAGTAGCCGGGAATGCCGTTCAGGGCGTTGCCCAGAGCACCGGAAATCTGCGTGGCCCCGGCATCATAAAAGATGCCGTACCCCGCCCGCAGTACCAGAGACGGCCGGGGGTTGTAAGCGATGCTCACGCGGGGCGCGAAGTCGATCTTCTGTGCCGAGAGATAATGCTGCGCCAGGCCCGGAGCAATTCCCGGCACCTTCAGGATGCCCCCGTCCGAGGTCGGC
>JBAUZR010000115.1:0-7948 GCA_049585375.1 Acidobacteriaceae bacterium | reverse complement strand
CTGCGGATGAGCTGATCCAGATGCGGATCTTCAAAGTCACGCCGGACTTTATTCAGCGCATGAGTTCGCGCGGGCTGGGCAAGCTCACCATCAGCAAGCTCGTGCAGATTCGCATCTTCAAGCTGGCGGACTAAATTCGCCGGTCACGGAAAATTAACGACGAACGGGCCTCCTGGCGGTACAAAGGACAGGGAGCAATGATGGCTCCTCATCCTCTGCGCACCAGGAGAAGCTCGTGGCGCACATTCAATTCCAGGCAGCACGCATTTCCCGAACAGCCAAAAAGTCGCTGTCAGTGTTCCTTTTCTCTTTTCTGCTCCCCTTTGCCGCGCATGCCGCAGGCCCGAAGCCCGGTTCTCCAAACTCCAGGGACCAGCTCATCGCTGATTTGCGCGCCCAGGTGCACCATGTCTTCGTGATTTACCAGGAGAATCGATCCTTCGACTCCTATTTCGGATCCTTCCCGGGAACCGACAACTTGGCCACGGCCGAGGCGCGCGAGCACGGATTCCGTCAGTGGGACTCGATCGGCCACACGTGGATTACTCCTTTTTTGCTGAAGGCCGCAGACACTCTGGACGCCGACCATTCGCGCGAGGCGCTGATGGCCAAAGCCGACGGCGGCCGCATGGACGACTATGTCGGTTATGAGGAGAAGAATCTGGTTCTCACGTCGGACGCCAGCCCCCAGTATGCGCGCCAGATGGGCATGCTGACGATGGCACACGAGGACTGCCACACCATTCCGTTCCTCTGGCGATACGCCCACCGTTTCGCTCTGTACGATCACATCTTCCAGGCCATGTACGGACCGTCGACGCCGGGCAATATCGATCTGATTGCCGGGCAGACAGGGCAAACCCAGGCGGCGCGGCATCCGAACCAGAAAGAGAAGTCCCTGATCACGCCCGGCGAGCCGGTGGTCAATGACGATGAGCCGGATTTCGGCCCCTATGCCTTCACGTATCAGGCCAAAGCGCCGCATCAGCTCGATCAGACCTACGCAACGCTGATGCTCTCCCTTGGCGGGCGCAAAGCATCGGAGGCGAAGGTCGACACCGACGATGTGAAAGACGACATCGGGGCGCTGGCGCGGCTCAACCATCAGGCAATTCCCTGGGCCTGGTATCAGGAAGGCTTCGGCAACGGGCAGGGCAATAATCACCCTGCATACATTCCCCACCACAACGCCCCGCAATACTTCGGATATATCCGGCAGAATCCCTCCATGTGGAGCGGCGTGCACGACCTGCTGGAGTTCTTCTCTGTGATGGAGAAGCGGCAGCTCCCCGAGCAAAGTGTTGTCTTCGTTAAAGGCGGCCTGGCCAATCCCTTTGGATGGAAGCCCGCGAACCCGCGGGCGCGGAACATCCTTGGGGACGACGACCACCCCGGCTATTCTGACTCTCAACTTTCGGAGTCGCTGGTGGCGAAGGTGGTCAATACCATCGCCCGCAGTCCGTACTGGAAAGATTCGGTCATCATCGTGCTCTGGGACGACTCCGAAGGGTTTTACGATCATGTGCCGCCGCCACAATTTGAGACCTGCCCAGATCAGCATCCCTGCGGGGACGGACCGCGCGTTCCACTGATTCTCATTTCTCCCTGGGCAAAGTCCGGCGGCGTCGTCTCCGATCCGGGCGACCACGCGTCCTTCGCGAAGTTCCTCGATGTCCTCTTCAATCTCCCGCCATTGGCTTCGCTCCCGGACGAAAAGCCTTACCTGCCCGAAGGTCCGCGGGATACAAATTCACGGCTCACGGATCTGCTCGGGGGATTCGACCCCGAGCGTCTGGACGGCCGCAGGCCACCCATTCCGGCCACCGCGGCTGAGATTCCGGATGCAATCGTCAATCAGTTTCCGCCGCGGATGACCTGCGGCGAAACCGGCGTGACTCCCGTTATTATTCCCGGGGCTTCCCTGACGCCGCCAAAGGACTTCACCAATCCTCTCCCCTGAGGCGAGTTATCCAGTCTTCGCTCCAGCTGCAACAGGCGGTCCGTGAGCCGGCTCAAACGCGTGCCGCTGAGCTGCATTGGGTCCGGCATCTGCGCGCCCAGGTTTACGCCGCTGGATGAGGACGTCCGTTCCTCGAGGGCGCATGTTCCGCGCGGATGGCGGCCCGCGTCACTCGCTCGGAGAACGCGCTCATCTCAAGCCAGTCCGAGTCACCGAGCTCCCGCTTCATGCGGTCTTCCGCCCGCTCCCAGTACGGCTGGGCAGTCTCGAGGATGCTTTGTCCGCGCTCCGTCAGGCAGTAGACGCGGCGGGATCGTTCGCCCAGCTTCATGCGCACCCAGCCCGACTCGCGTGCCGAAGCGAGCCGCCGCGAAAAAGTCTCCTCGGAAGCGGCAAACATGCGCGCCAGATCGCAGTGCGCAATTTCGCCCGCTTCGCCGATCGCCTGCAGGATGATGAACTGTGTGGATTTCAGGCCAATGGGCGCGAGCACCAGGTCGTACAGGTGGCAGATGGCTCGGGTGGCGCGGCGGAGACTGGCACAGGCAGAAAGAGAAACAGGAAGTGTCGATAACATGACACTTTTTTTGATGCGGAATCTTCGCCGAAGGCAAGATCCGGGGTCGGCGTCTGCGCAACCTGGCAGCCTGCCTCCCCCGCCTGGGGAAGCACCTCACGCCTGTCCAACCGACGCGGCGACATCTTCCAGGCGAGATCGATGCCACGTCACACTTCATCCTTCGCAAGCAGTGGTAATCTGTTTAGCTTCCCGGTGAGGACACTTTCGACATCTTACCCGCCCTCATTCGCCGGCCTGTTTACTGATTGGGCTGACGACGGCAATACCCTTCGCGTCAGCGCCGGCGAGCCAGGTAAGCGTCTTTTGCAACCGTTGCCCTTCGAAAATAGCCGCTAAAACATCAGGGAGAGCCACCCCATGACACCCGGAATTCTCCGTACGCTGGCATTTATGACGCTCGTGCTGGTCCCCATGAGCGGTGCATTTCCGCAGTCCGCCATCACGTTCGAGAAAACGAGTGCGGGGCTCATGATGCGCAACGGCGCCGAGACCCTGCATGTCAGTGTCTGCGGACCCGACGTGCTCCACGTGGTCGCGGGCCCCGGCGATCCGCAGTCGGCCTCTCCCTTCACCCCCTGGGTCATTCGCCCCTGCACGAGCTCACCTTTCGATTTCTCGCAAAATGACAAAGAGGCGATCCTTCGAACTTCCAGCCTGGAACTGGATATTCAGAGGGACACGGGCCAGTTGTTTTTTCGCGACAGCGCCGGGAATGTCCTCCTCTTCGACTCCACGCGGCGTCCGCGCGAATATGTCCCCGACACAGTCAATGGGGAGAGGGTCTACCACGTCAGCGAGCGCTTCCAGCCAGCGCCCACTGAAGGTTTCTACGGGCTGGGCCAGCACCAGAGCGGCGTCTTCAATTACCGCGGCAGCGTTGTCGAACTCGCCCAGGCGAACACCGACGTCGCCGTTCCGCTGCTGCTCTCCACCAACGGCTACGGCATCCTCTGGAACACCGCTTCCCACTCCTGGTTCGACAACCGCTTCCCCTCGGAGCTAAAACTCAGCGCGCAAGCCGCCGATGCGGTCGACTATTACTTTATCTACGGGCTGGAGTTCGACTCGATCATCCATCGATACCGCGATCTCACCGGCCACGCCCCGCTCTTTGGCAAATGGGCCTACGGCTTCGTTCAGTCCAAAGACCGCTACCGTTCCGCGAAAGAGCTGCTGGATGTCGCCGCCGAGTATCGCTCCCGGCATGTGCCTCTCGACCTGATTGTTCAGGACTGGTTCTGGTGGAAGCACCAGGGCGATCCGGAATTTGCCGACTCCTATCTGCAGCCCCACCCCGATATCCCGGGCGCGCTGCAACAGCTCCATCAGGAGCATGTGCATGCCATCATCTCCGTCTGGGCGGTCCTCGATCCAAAGTCCAACACTTATGCCGCTCTCAAGACGCACAACCTCCTGATCCCCGGCACCACTGACTACGACCCCACCAATCCAGCCGCGCGGAATATGTATTGGGACCTTCTGGTTAGTAAGCTCTTTGCCCAGGGATGGGATGGTTTCTGGCTGGACAGCTCCGAACCCGAATGCTGCGGCGGATACAGCGACGCCACCCTCGATGGCTATCAGCTCTCGATCGGCAACGGCGCGCGGTATACAAATCTCTTCCCGCTTCTGCATACCGGGGGAGTGTATGACCACTGGCGTGCCACTACCGATCGCAAACGGGTCTTCATCCTGACGCGCTCGGCTTTTGCAGGACAGCAGCGCTATGCCACGACCATCTGGTCCGGCGATGTGCTGGGCACCTTCCCCACCTTCAGAAAGCAGATTGCAGCGGGTCTGAATTTCGAGTTATCCGGTATTCCTTACTGGACCACGGACATTGCCGGCTATGGCTGGCCATGGGAACGAGACACCCGCGATCCTTCGTATCAGGAACTCTACACACGCTGGTACGAATTCGGCGTCTTCTGCCCCATCTTCCGCACCCACGGCCATCGCGTCAACGATACGAACGAGATTTTCTCCTATGGCCCGCAGGTACCGACCCTGATCTCCTGGGATAAGTTCCGCTACCGGCTGCTGCCTTATATCTATTCGCTGGCGTGGCAGGTGACCAGTCAGGACTACACCATCATGCGGCCGCTCGTGATGGACTGGCGCACGAACGAGAAGGTCCGCGAGATCGGGGACCAGTACCTTTTCGGGCCCTCGATACTGGTGAATCCTGTCACCCGGGAAGGCGCCACCAGCCGCTCGGTCTATCTCCCGCCGGCTGCCGGATGGTATGACTTCTGGACCGGCGAGCCGCTCAAAGGGGATCAGACTCTGATTGCGCCCGCGCCTCTCGATCGCATGCCCTTATATGTAAAGGCAGGCTCGATCCTCCCCCTCGGACCCGCTGTCGAGTATGCGACGGAAGCGCCGGATGCTCCTCTGGAATTGCGCATCTATCGCGGCGCCGACGCGGACTTCACCCTCTATAACGACGAGGGCGACACCTATGACTACGAAAAGAGCGAACATGCCACCATTCCCCTGCACTGGAATGACGCGACCTCGACCCTCACCATTGGCGCGCGACAGGGGATGTATCCCGGCATGGCAACAAAGAGAGAATTCCGCGTCATTCTGGTGGGACCTACAAGCGGCACAGGCATGAACGTAGCCTCTGCCGCTCGGGAAGTGAACTACACAGGGTCAGCTATCACCGTGACGCTGCGCTGATGCAATCAGAACGCGGTCGGATCCTGCAGAACTTCCCTGCCGTCGCGCTTGTAGACGACACCGGCTTTCATCACGAAGCTGACCTTGCTCATCACCGTGATATCGTCCAGCGGATTGCCTGGGACCGCGACAATGTCCGCATACTTACCCGGAGTGACACTGCCAATCTCGTCCTGATGGCCGAGTAACTCCGCGGCGTTAACAGTCGCCATCTGCAGCGTATAAGCAGGCGGCAGCCCCGCCTTCACGAGATAGATGAAATCTTCCCAGTTTTGCCCGTGCGGATAAACGCCGGCGTCCGTTCCATACGCAAATTTCACGCCGCCCTTATAAGCCCGCGAGACCGTCTTCATGATCTGCGGCCCTACTTCCAGAGCCTTCTTCGCCACCGTCGGAGGGTACACTCCCATTTTCGCCTGCGCCGCAACGAACTGCCCCGTATAAACGGTCGGGCAATAGAAGGTGCCATGCTCCTTCATGAGCTGGATATCCTGATCATCCATAAAGGTGCCGTGTTCCACCGAATCGACTCCGGCAATCACCGAGCGCCGGATCGCCTCGGCGCCGTGCGCGTGCACGGCTACTTTCATGCCGTAGTCGTGCGCCGTATCCACCAGCGCTTTGATCTCTTCTTCGCTCATCTGCGGACCCGACCCATTCGTCCCCAGGTCCATCACGCCGCCTGAAGGCATCGCCTTGATCAGGTCCGCGCCTTCTTTGTAGTGCAGGCGAACCACCTTGCGGGCCTCGTCGGGACCGTTAAAGATCGACTGCAGCGGCCCGGGATCGCCCTGCAGATCCATGCTCAAGCCGTTCGTCCAGTCAGCATGGCCGCCGGTCGTACTGATCGCCGGCCCGGCCGTGAAGATCCGCGGCCCGATCACGTAACCGGCATTGATCTCGTTGCGGAGCGCCACTGTGTCGTAATCGTGATCCCCCACATTGCGCACGGTCGTGAAGCCGGCCAGCAACGTGCGATGTGCATACAGCGTCGACCGCAGCACACCGTCGGCAAAATTCAGATGCGAGGCCTCGATGTAAGTGTTTTTTCCAAACTGCGAATCCAGGTGCACGTGATCGTCGATCAGTCCCGGCAGGCACGTTGCTCCAGCCAGATCGATCACCGCCGCTCCGTCGACACTCTGCGTTCCTGACTCCACTTTCTGGAACTTCTCGCCGGAAATGACAACCGTCGTCGGCCCCAGCATCTTCCCCGCCACGCTGTCGAAGAGCTGGGGGCAATGGACCACCGTTACTGCCGCCGGCATTTCCTGCGCGAGCATTGCCGCCGACGGCAGACACAACATCCCTGTCACCGCACTCAAAACGAAACGAGACACACGCATCCTGGACCTCTCTTTATCGGTTCGGACTTCGTTGAGTTACTGCCCTGCGCGCTCTTCCCCGGCGCTGGCTGTTGGGAACAGTTTCGTCGCCTGCCGCAGCAGCTCGGCCTCATGCTCCAGCGCGTCGGAGACTCGCCCGATCTGCTCATCGGCTTCCTTCCATTTCTTCTGCTCGATGGCTTCCCGCACTCCGGGAATCGTCTTCACGCCATAGCCCGTATAGAATCCCGGCGCGTACAGCAGATGCTGGAACCACGGACGGTTTGGCAAGCCGCGCGAGTCGGTCAGCAGCCGCTCACTGCGAATCAGATCGGGGTTCAGGCCCTCCGGCGCCACACCACCCGCCGCCGCAAATGCCTCGTCAAACGCCTTCGCCGCTTCGGTCAGATCGTCTGAAGCCTGATCCAGCGGCGCGAAGTTCAGATACGGCGGAACCTCCTCCACCGTGGGCGGCACCATCTGCTTTTTCGGATCGTAGAGAGCTTTATAGACGCCCTCAGAGATCTCCCGATTCTGCTCCTTCGCCTCGCTCCGTTCCTGGTCGTCCAGCTTCTTCAGTTCGCCCACATACATGTGAACCGTGTCGGCCAGGTCCGAGAACTGGAAAGGCAGCATATCCGCGTCAGCCATGCGCATCACCATGGTGCCCGCCGTTTCAGCCAGCGCACGTTCATAGTGAAACGTTGTGTCCATGAAATGCGTGTAGTAGTAGAAATCGTCGTAGATGGAGTGATACTGTCCGCCTTCATCCTCGCCGCCGTAGCCCAGGTTCAGGCTGGCGATGCCCAGGTGATCGATGAACACGGTATAGTCGCTCCCCGAGCCCAGCGCCGGAATCCGCAGGTCCGCCCGTGACCGAATCTCCGCACGTCTCTCCGGGTTCGCCCGCGAAATGTCCACCAGCCGCACGCGCTTCCATACCGACATGCCGGTTTCGGGGTCCTGGATATCCTTCGCCACGTCATTCACGAAGTTCTCCAGCGAATGCGACCCCTCCGCGCGGAAATACCCGCGACCGTTGCCATCGGAGTTGATGTAAATCACGGCGTGCTGCTTTAACTCATCCGCGTGATACTCCGCCCATTCGGTCGAACCCAGCAGCGCGGGCTCCTCGCCATCCCAGAAGCAATAGATAATCGTCCGATCCGGCTTCCAACCCTGCTTCAGCAGCTCGCCCAGCGCCCGCGCCTCCTCCAGTTCCGGTGACGAACCGGAAAGCGGATCCTCCGCCCCGTTCACCCAGGCATCGTGGTGATTACCGCGAATGATCCATTCGTCGGGCGCTACGCTGCCGGGAATTTTTGCGATCACATCGTTCACCGGCTTGGTGTCCCAGTTAAACGCGACTTTCAAATGAACTTTTGCGGGCCCAGGCCC
>JBAUZR010000114.1:0-4192 GCA_049585375.1 Acidobacteriaceae bacterium | reverse complement strand
GCCCTCGACTTTGAGAAGAAATAGCGTTGCCAGGAGAATCAAAGAAAAGCCCACGGCGCGCAACCCAGGCACTGCAATCCTCGTCTGCTGAGTACCGGGCATGAGTCAGCGCCGCTCCATCCTTCTCCTCCTGATCGCCTCTGCGCTCATGATCGGTTATTTTGGACGGAGCACCGGGCGTCTGACTTCTATGTTTTCGCCGGCAGCGGAGGGCCAAAGCTCCGAACACCATGGTCCGCCATGGCGCGCCCCAGTCGCCTCTTCCCAAACCCTCACCATTGGCGGAGCCACGCTCCAGGTCGACTTCGGCCCCGGTTCTTTTGATCTGCCAGCCGCACAGCTTCTCGACTGGGTCCGCCGGGCCGCTACCGCTGTCACCGCCTACTACGGACACTTCCCCGTTCCCCGCGACCGCATCCTGATCGAGCCTGGACCCGACCGCGCGGGCGTCTTTCACGGAACTACCTGGGGCGACGTGGGCGGCTCTCCATCGTTCACCCGTATCTCCGTCGGCCAGCACGCCACCGCTGCCGACCTCACGAGCGACTGGATGATGACCCATGAACTCGTCCACACTGCCTTCCCCTCTCAGGAGGACGACCACCACTGGATCGAGGAAGGCCTCGCCGTCTATGTCGAGCCGGTTGCCCGCGTTCAGGCTGGTTACCTCACTCCTGAACAGATCTGGGCCGACATGGTCCGCGATATGCCCAAGGGCAATCCTCAACCTGGCGACCAGGGACTCGACCGCACGCCCACCTGGGGCCGGACCTACTGGGGTGGCGCTCAGTTCTGTCTGCTCGCCGACGTCACGATTCGCGAGCAGACCCACAACCGTTACGGCCTGCAGGATGCGCTCCGCGCCATCGTCAACGCCGGCGGCACGATCGATCAGAACTGGCCGATCGAGAAAGCTTTCGCCACTGGCGACCATGCTACGGGCACTCACGTCCTCGAAGACCAGTACGCTCGCATGGCAAATGCGCCCGTGGCCGTCGATCTCGATGCCCTGTGGCGGAAGCTGGGCATAATCCGGATCGGAGAGGACCAGGTCCGCTTCGACGATTCGGCTCCGGAAGCCGCAATTCGAAAGGCCATCACCCAATAATTGGGCGGGCCGGACGTCCGGAACCATTTCTCTGCTTAACTTCGCCGATTTCCTTTGTTTTCTGCAAGTTACTTGGATCTAGAGGAACCCCCTCAAGCGAACTTCCCTCGTTTCACTTACTTCCGAGGGGCTCCTCGCCGGAAAGACTTCTCCGAAATGGAAAAGCCCTGTTCGCAAAGAACAGAGCTTTCGTGACTTTGAGCCTGGCGAAGCTGCTCCAGATGGAGCAAGAGAAATCTGCGCGGATACAGTACGGAGCGAAATTCGGCTGCAGACCCGGGGCTTCAGCCCCGAACCGCTAAGCTTTAGCCGTTGCCGTTGAAGCCTTGACAACCTTGCCGGCCTTCAGGCAGCTGCTGCAGACGCGCAGACGCTTGTTACCGCCGCCCACCTTGGCCCGCACCGGGTGCAGGTTGACGTTCCAGCGCCGCTTCGTTACGTTGTGCGCGTGCGAAATGTTGTTCCCAAACTGCGGACCCTTGCCGCAGATATCGCAAACCTGTGCCATCGAAGTCTCCAGAATCTCGAAGTTGCCGGTTCCGTGAACCATTCCGGTTCCACATCCTGCCGGCCTGCCGCACTCCTGCGCGAGACGCGCGAAACGCGAAATCTCAGTTTACCGGGAACTGACCCTGCAGGGCAATGACGGTTGAAATTCGCGACCTGCTGGCCGTGGTCCCTGTCACGTCTGAGACCCCTCTGGCCACCGGATCTTTGTTGGTCTCATACCCAGTACACGGATCAAGCTCAGGTCTCCCCTGAATGTGCCATCGGCAGTTTCGCGAGCCGCTTCTATACTCCGCCTTGAATGGCAACCAGCCCTATTCTCGCCGAGCCACATGCCGGCTTGCTGGTCTCTCTGCAGCGATGGCGGCTGGCGCTGCGCCTTCCTCTTTTCTCATTCGCAATCATTGCCTTCCTGGGCCTGTCCTGGTGCGAGGTCCACAACATCGACGTCGATTTCCACTCATCCCTCGCCCACAATGACCTCGTCGGCCGCTGGTACGGCACCCGCGCCGCTCTGCAAGGACAGGACCCCTTTTCGCTGCCGGTTACTCGGCAAATTCGAGCCATGGGCCATGACGTCTCCGCTGCGTTTGACTATCCGGCTCATCTCGCAGTCCTTATCCTTCCCCTGGCGGTCCTCCCCTGGAAGGCGGCAAGTCTCGTTTATCTGGCTGTCGTCATCCCTTCCCTGGCACTCTCGATCTGGCTTTGCATCCGCCTGCTTGCTCCGGCGTTATCGCCTCAAGCAACCTCCCTCGTTACATTGCTGGCCTTTTCCAGCTGGCCCTTCGTGTGGGGTATCCGTCTCTGGCAGCCGGGTTTGTTGACGGCGGTGTTCGTATTCTTTGCATGGTTTTTGTTAAGTCGCGGCCACGGCTATGGTGCCGGGATCCTGCTTGCCTGCGCCACGATCAAACCGCAGCTGGTTTTGCCACTCCTGCTGGGACTGCTGCTTTGGGCCGGCCTCCGCCGCCAATGGTCCTTCATTCTCTCGTTCACCTTCGCAACCATAATTCTGCTCGCGCTTGCAGAGCTCGTGGTTCCCGGGTGGTTCCCTCACTGGATCGCCGCCACGCGATCTTACCAGGCGTTCTGCGGCAAACTGCCCCTTGAAATTCTTCTCGGCACGATTCCCAGCCGGGCCCTCGCTCTTTCCCTGATTCTCGGAACGGGCTGGCGGATATGGCAAATCCGCCGCTGCCAGGCCTCCTCGGCCGCATTCGGTTACACCGTGGCTTTGCTTCTTTCTGTCGCCGTTGCGATCACCTTCACCATCCCCTTCATGATCTACAACGACATGCTTCTCCTGCCTGGATGTGTGCTCCTGTTCCGAGCGACCTCTTCCACAACACTCCAATTGCTGGCCAGGCGCTTCGCCCAGATCTGCCTTGCCTGGACCTTCCTCTGCGTGCCCGTTGCAATCCTCTTGAGAGCTTTCTCCAGTTCGCCTCTTGACTGGGATAAGCTCGTTTTCCTGAACCCCTTCCTTGCTTCGGCCGTCACCCTCTTTCTCCTGCTCCATCCGCCCGTCGGCTACGCTCATGAGGAGATCCTGAGGCCCGCACTCGACCCCACCGCACAGTCCGCCTGATCGAGCCGGTCCGGAGTCCGAAATTCCCGCTCTCGCCTTCTTTGGCCAGCGCCGTCCGGTGCAATCCATGCTGGATGTGATTGCTCTGCAGGCGCAAAGCCTCGGCTACATCGCGTCAGCGAAAGAGATGGATTCTGCCGCCACGACCTGCTTCATCTGCTGTGCCGCCTGGGGCGCCTTTGCCACTGTGCTCAATGCGGAGATTGCCCGCCGTAATCCCGACGCCACGGACCTGCTGCCTCAAGCCCCACAACTGTGAATCTTTAGCTGTTGCTTTCGAACAGCTCTTCCTGCTCCGGCTTGCCCGTTGCGGCTGAATGTTTGCTGGCCGCAGTCCGCGGCTTCTTCGCCGTCCCGACGACCGCCATCACTTCCAGCGCCTCCAGCGATGTCTTCGGAATCCAGATCCGCTGCGTGTTCGATCGCAGGTCGGGCGGCGTCAGAAACACTCCCTCGCTCGCCACCAGGGTGGCATCGTTCGCCGCCAGCCCCTCTACCAGATCCCCGTCCTTCATCCGAGCCCGCACAAACAGTCCTTCGCCGCGCGGCCGCCCCGCAAACGTCTTGCGCACCAGCCGCTCAGGATTGTTCAGTTCCCCGGAGTTGAAATCCCGCACATAGCAGATCCACTTCAGATCCTCGACCTCGAGCGCCAGGACCTTGCCGTCCAGGTCCAGCATCTCCACCCGTTCTTCGCGCAGAAAGCCAGCGAGCGGGACGTAGCCCGCCACCCAGTCCCGCGAGAACTTGCGGAAGATCGCTTTTTTGCGGCTCGTCGACATACCTTCCCCGAATCGGAACTCCAATCCCCTCAGCAAAATCAGGATTGTTGCATACTCCTGGCCCGCCGCATCAAATATTGTGCACTCCCAGGCGCCGCAGGGTGCGCCCTTATGTTACATTGTTAGTTTGGATTGCCACTTCGCCGCCCTGTAAGTGTCTGTTTTACTGTGGGTTAGGACGGCTTCCGGGGAGCAAGGCACAAC
>JBAUZR010000113.1:0-6960 GCA_049585375.1 Acidobacteriaceae bacterium | reverse complement strand
CTCTGATATTGCCGATATTCTCGAGGATCTTGCCCCCGCCGAGCGCGAAGCTGTGCTCCGCACCCTCGACGAGGAAGTGGCCGCCGAGGCGCTGGAGGAAGTCGAGCCGCGCCTGCAAAAGTCCCTCGTACAGGCCCTCGATTCCGAAACCGCCGCCGGCATCGTCGAAGAAATGGATCCCTCCGCCGCCGCCGACCTTCTCGCCGAGCTGCCCGAAGAGCGCTCCGAAGCCATTCTCGAAGAGATGGATCCCGAGGAGCGCGAAGAGGTCAAGGAACTCCTCGAGTTTCGCGAAGACTCCGCTGCCGGCCGCATGACCACCGATTACGTCGCCGTCCCCAAAACCGCTGCTGTCGCCGACGGCATCCGCGCCCTGCGCGGCTTTGAGGGCGATGCGGAGACGGTCACGGAGATTTATCTGATCGACGAACACGAGGTTCTGCAGGGTGTGGTGCCCCTCGCGCGTCTCGTTCTTGCTCGCCCGGAGACCCGCCTCGAGGTCCTCAGCGAGCCGCGCTTTGTCACTGCGCGAGCCGATCAACATCAGAACGATGTGGCGGAACTCTTCGACAAGTACAACCTGCGCGCCCTGCCTGTCGTGGATAAATCCGGCAAACTGGTCGGCGTCGTCGAAGCCGATCACGTGATCGCCTTCCTCCGCGCCAAAGCATAGGAAAGGCGGCAGGCTCAAGCTACGCCGCCGCCCCATTTCTGTAACCTGCGACCTGTAACGCGCTTTAGACGCCAATCACTGCACACAGCTCCTTCACCGCATCCGCGCTCTTCTTCAGCGCTGCCTCTTCCTCAGCGCTCAACCGGATCTCCAGGATCTGCTCGATCCCGCGGCTGCCCAGCTTGCATGGCACTCCGATGAAATACCCGCTGATGCCGTACTCGCCTTCCAGATAAGCCGCGCACGGCATAACCTTCTTCTTGTCCTTCAGGATCGCCTCGGCCATCTCTGTCACAGCGGCGGAAGGCGCATAGTAAGCACTGCCCGCCTTCAGATACTTCACGATCTCGGCGCCGCCATCCCGCGTCCGCTGCACGATGGCCTCGATGCGCTCCTTCGGCAGCAGTTCCGTAATCGGAATCCCCGCCACCGATGAGTAGCGCGGCAGCGGAACCATAGTGTCGCCGTGTCCGCCCAGCACAAACGCCGTCACATTCTCCACCGAGACTTTCAGTTCCTCGGCAATGAACGTCCGGTAACGCGCCGAATCCAGCACGCCGGCCATGCCGATCACCCGCTCGCGGTTGAACTTCGATTGCCGGAACGCCGCCTGCGCCATCGCATCCAGCGGGTTCGACACAATGATCAGGATGCAGTTCGGCGAGTTCGCCGTTACCTTCCCCACCACATCCGACATGATCTTGTAATTCGTCTGCAGCAGATCGTCGCGGCTCATGCCTGGCTTGCGCGGAATGCCCGCCGTAATCACCACAATGTCCGAATTCGCCGTGTCCGTGTAGTCGTTCGTGCCGATGATGTGGCAGTCCCGCTTCTCGATCGGCATCGCCTCCAGCAGGTCCAGGCCCTTACCTTGCGGAATACCCTCGATCACATCGATCAGCACCACATCGGCCAGTTCCTTCGCAGCGATCCAGTGGGCCGTCGTCGCACCCACATTCCCTGCCCCTACAATCGTTACTTTCTTCCGCATACTTCTCCTCTTCGCAAATCAATCGCTGAAAACAGCCGCTCTCATCCAGGCAGGATGGCGCCGAAGGCGCATCCGCCTGAATGGCAAATTCACATGTTGCTGATCATCTTGGTCGCGAACTCGCTCGTCTTCACCTTGGTCGCGCCCTGCATCTGCCGCTCGAAGTCATACGTCACGAATTTTTGCTGGATCGTCTTCTCCATCGAGCTTTCGATCAGCTTTGCCGCCTCGTGCCAGCCCAGGAATGCGAACATCATCACACCCGAGAGCATGACTGATCCCGGATTGATCACATCCTTATCCGCATACTTGGGAGCCGTCCCATGCGTCGCTTCAAACACCGCGAACCCATCGCCGATGTTCGCGCCCGGGGCAATCCCCAGTCCGCCCACCTGCGCCGCACACGCGTCCGAGATGTAATCACCATTGAGGTTGGGGCAGGCCAGAATGCTGTACTCGTCCGGCCGGATGATCACCTGCTGGAAGATCGAATCGGCGATCCGATCGTTGATCAGCACCTTCTTCTTCCACTGCCCGTTCCCGTGCGACTTCCCAATCGCATCCAGCACGCCCTTCACTTCCGCATAGAGCGCTTTGCGAAACTCGTCGTTCCCGAACTCCAGGCCCGGCTCGATCAGCGCCGCATTCTGCTCCACAGTCAGCCCGGGATTCGCCTCAACATTCCCCAGAATCCAGCTCTCGCGCTCCGTCACTACGCCGTCGCGGAACTCATCCACCGCAACCTCGTAGCCCCACTCGCGAAACGCGCCCTCGGTGAACTTCTGGATGTTGCCCTTGTGCACCAGCGTCACCGACTTTCGGCCCGTCTCCAGCGCATGTTTGATGGCATACCGCACCAGCCGCTTCGTTCCCGTAATGGAGATCGGCTTGATGCCCACACCCGAATCTTCGCGGACCTTCTTCTTGCCGCCCTTCAGCATCTCATCGTTCAGAAACGAGATCAGCTTCTTTGCATCCGCCGTCCCCTCTTTGAACTCGATGCCCGCATACACGTCCTCTGTGTTCTCGCGGAAGATCACAACATCAAGCTTCTCAGGGTGTTTCACCGGACTGGGCACGCCCGAGTAGTACTTCACCGGGCGGATGCACGCGTACAGGTCCATGATTTGCCGCAGCGCCACGTTCAGCGAACGGATTCCTCCGCCCACCGGAGTCGTCAGCGGTCCTTTGATCGACACGCGGAAGTCCGTCGCCGCTTTCACCGAGTCGTCCGGCAGCCAGTTCTTGAATTCGCGAAAGGCCTTCTCGCCCGCGAAAATCTCAAACCACTTCACGGCGCGTTTGCCGCCGTAGGCCTTCTCCACAGCCGCGTCAAACACACGCTGCGAGGCTCGCCAGATATCGCGCCCGGTGCCGTCGCCTTCAATAAAAGGAATGATGGGATGATCCGGAACGGTGTACTTCCCGTTGGCATACTGAATCGCCTCACCGCCCTTCGGCAAGGCAATTCCGTTATAGCTTGTCTGCATGGATGGCTACTTCCTTCGATATTTCAGTCAGGATGAGTCAAAGATTCACGGTACCATCCGGCCAGGAAGCATGGCAACGCCGCCGCCTCAGGTTGCGCTCGCAAGGTAACATGGCGGTCATGAACCCCTGGCGCTATTGCACGCTCCTGTTGTTCGCGCTCTTTTTGCTGCTCTGCGGCTCACCCGCGCTGGCCGCGAGCGGTCTCCAGCCTCCGCCAACCGCGCCCGTCCGCGTCGCCATCGTCGGACTCGAGCACGGCCACGTCGTCGGCTTTCTCCACGAGTTTCCCCGCCAGCGCGACGCGCAACTCGTCGGCATCGTCGACTCCGATCGAGCTCTCTGCGCGCGCTATCAGCAGGAATTCCACCTTGACCCCAGCCTCTTCTACAACTCCATCGACGACCTCTTCGCCCACCAGCATCCCCAGGCCCTGCTCGTCTACACCAACATCGCCGAGCATCGCCGCGTCATCGAAGCTGCCGCCGACCACGGTGTCGACGCCATGGTCGAAAAGCCGCTGACCCTCTCCCTCGCCGACGCCCTCGCCATCCGCCGCGCCGCCCGCGCACACCACATCCGGGTCCTCGTCAATTACGAAACCACCTGGTACCCCAGCAATGCCGCCATCGACGAACTGCTGCAGCAGGGGCGCCTCGGCGACATCCGCAAGGTCATCATTCGCGATGGCCACCAGGGCCCGAAAGAAATCCGCGTCCAGCCCGAGTTCCTCCAGTGGCTCACCAATCCCGCCCTCAACGGCGCCGGCGCTCTCTACGACTTCGGCTGCTATGGAGCCGACCTCATGACCTGGTTCATGCACGGCGAGACGCCGCTCAGCGTCACCGCCGTCGCCCAAACTGACAAGCCGCAGATTTACCCCCACGTCGACGACGATGCCACCATCGTCCTCCGTTATCCGCACGCTCAGGCCGTCCTGCTGCCCTCGTGGAACTGGACCTTCGCCGTCAAAGACACTCAGGTCTACGGCACAAAGGCGTATGCCATCGCCGACAACGGGACCCACCTCCGCGAGCGCTTCAGCGAATCTTCTCCGGAGGAATCGCTCACCGCGCCGCCGCTTTCCGCACCCCAGGACAGTTCCCTGCACTACCTCGCCGCCGTCATTCGCGGCCAGCTGGTTCCGAAGGGCGATCTCACTGCCCTCGATACCAACATCATCGTCATGCAGATTCTCGACGCCGCCCGCACATCCGCCCGCACCGGCAAAACCATCGACCTGCAGCCACTGCCGTGATCAGCCTCTGACGCCGTCCGGCTCTCGCTTCTCTATGTCCTCTGCGCCCTCTGTGGTGACAGCCTTGTATTTCGTCTCGTCCTTCGGGCGCCCGTGGCGAGTGCCTCCGGCGGCGTATTCTGGTACGTGCTTCCCCTCCGTACCCCCATTCTCGCTGTCGTGCTCGCCGCCACCCTCATCTTGCCTCTGGCTCGCGCCCAGTACGCCGCCGATCGTCCGGTGGGCGCCTCTGCCCAGCAGGCGCCGGCCTGGCAAAAGCATGCCGGTATCGACCAGAACCTCGGCCGGCCTCTGCCCCTCAGCGATCCCTGGACCGACTCCGCCGGCCACAACGTCAGGCTCGGCGACTACTTCCGCGACAATCGCCCCGTCATGCTGGAGCTGATGTACTACAACTGCAAGCTCCTCTGCCCCCAGGTGCTGCACGGCATGGCGGTCGCGCTGCGCGAAAGCCGCTTCCAAGCCGGCAATCAGTACGACGTCATCGTCGCCAGCATCGATCCCGCGGACAAGCCCGCCGATGGCGCCGCGAAAAAGCAGCAGTTCCTCTCCATGCTGGACGAGCCCAACGCCGGCGACTCCGTCCACTTCATTACCGGCCCCCAGTCCTCCATTACTGACCTCGCCGAAGCCACCGGCTTCCATTACGTCCGCGTGCCCGGACCTGACGGAAAAATGGACCAGTTCGCGCACTCCAGCGTCATCATGATCGCCACGCCCGACGGCCGCCTGTCGAAATACCTCTTCGGCGTGGACTATCAGTCGCGCGACGTGCGCCTCGCCATCATCCAGGCCAGCACCAAACACATCGGTTCCCTCAGCGATCTCGTCCTGCTCTATTGCTGCAACTACTCGCCTTCCCAGGGCCGCTATACCGTTGCGGTGCTGCGCATCCTCGGACTCGCCGGGGTTGGCTCCATCCTTGCGGTCATCCTGATGCTTTATTTGCTCTCGAAGAGGCCCAAAGGCACCCCGGTCGGCGTTTAGCTCTCTCGGCACGCCGCCGCAAGCGACCGCTGCATCGCTCCGCCCCATCTCAGCAGAAAGAGGAGATTCTCCTATGAAGGCGGTTGTTCTTTACGAATACGGCGACGTCAACAAGCTGCAGTTTGAAAACGATCGGCCGGAGCCGCCCTTTGGTCCCGGCGAAGTCCGCGTCCGCGTTCGCGCCACCAGCATCAACCCCGTCGACTGGAAGATTCGCAGCGGCGCTGCCCGTTCTCGTATCCCCGTCGATTTGCCGGCGATCCTCGGCCGCGACCTGGCCGGCGAGGTCGCCGACGTCGGCCGCGACGTTACCGGCTTTCCCAAAGGAATGCGCGTAATGGGGCTGGCGAGAGGCACTTACGCCGAATTCACCACCGTCAAGGCCGACATCCTCTGCCCGATCCCCGACCGCCTCAGCTTCGAGCACGCCGCAGCGCTGCCTCTCGTCCTCACCACCGGCGCCCAGCTCATCGAGCGCGCCGTCACAGTCCAGGCCGGATGGACCCTTCTGGTTACCGGTGCTCTCGGCGGCGTAGGCCGCACCGCCGTTCACGTCGCCCGCAAACACGGTGCCCACGTCATCGCCGGCGTGAAATCCTCACAGCGGGACGAAGCTTCCCGGCTCGGCGCCGATCGCGTCGTCTCCCTCGATGACGCTGGCGACATCACCTCTCTCCGCGATCTTGACGCCATCGCGGACACCGTCGGCGGCGAAACCATTGCCAAATTGCTGAAGGCCATCAAGCCCGGCGGTGTGCTCGGTTCCGTTCTCGGCGAGCCAAAGGAAGCGGCCGGCATGAACATTCAGGTCCACGCCTTCATGGCGCAGCCCGACGCCTCGCGTCTTTACGAGCTGGCCGAGGACGTCGCACGCGGAGAATTCGATATTCCCATCGCGAAGGTATTTCCTCTGGACGAGGCCCGAAAAGCCCAGGACATGGCCGAGCACCAGCACCCCGGCGGCAAAGTCCTGCTCGTGGTCTAACGTTTGTGCGAAGAGCCAGAGGTGGTCCCGTTCCCCGTCTCTGATCCGGCCAACTGCGCCCCTTCTGTCGCCTGCGGCCTGTACCCTGTACCCTGTTTCACCATCATCGCCGCCACGTACGCAGCACCGAATCCGTTGTCGATATTCACCACGCACACGTTCGGCGAACACGAATTCAGCATCCCCAGCAGTGCCGCCACCCCGCCGAACGCCGCGCCGTAACCCACGCTCGTCGGCACGGCGATCACCGGAGCCGCGACCAGCCCACCCACCACACTGGGCAGTGCACCTTCCATTCCCGCGCACACAATCACCGCCCGCGCCGTGTTGAGCGACTCGCGCGCCGCCAGAATCCGGTGCAGCCCCGCCACCCCCACATCCCAGATCCGCGACACTTCGCAGCCCAGGTATTCGGCGGTCACCGCAGCTTCCTCGGCTACCGGCAGGTCGCTGGTCCCAGCGCAAACCACGGCCACCGGCCCGGTCTTCCGGTTCTTCTCATCCCGGCCGAAGCCGATAATCCGCGCCGTTTCATGAAACAACGCCTCCGGCACGCGCTCCTGCACAGCGTCATACGC
>JBAUZR010000112.1:0-1562 GCA_049585375.1 Acidobacteriaceae bacterium | reverse complement strand
TGGCTGTTTTCGGACTTGCATCGGGCGGCTGGAGCCACGATGGCTTCAGCTGAATATTGAATCCTCGAAGGTTAGCCGTGGGGCCGGCTGATGGTGGTGTGGCAGTGCGCGTGCAGCAGACAGAGAGATTCGTTTGCCGGACCGTCACCACAGAGGGCGCAGAGAGCACAGAGGCAAGCGAAAGGGCCTGGAACCGAAAACCCGGATTGGGAGGCGGCATGGCGTACTTCGAACGGATGCGCGATGTGATTGCGGGGCCCTTCAGCGAAGAGATCATCCGGCAGCGGATGGCGACTGGTTGGCAGCTGGTGTCGCTGGAGTGGCGGAGGGAACTGCCGGACAGCGAGACGCCGGGCGAGGGCGTTTTCCAGGAAGAGATCCCTTACGGGCTGCGCATCTCAGAGGACTGCCAACGGCTGGAGGTGGAGCCCGCCGAGAACCAGACGCTGCTGCAGATGATGGAGATGCTGGTGCAGGACTTTCCGTTCTCCACGGTTGCCAGCGATCTGAACGAGAAGGGATTCCGGACGCGTGACGGGCGGCGGTGGAATCCAGTGGGGATCTTCAATATGATTCCGCGGCTCATCGAGGTGGGCCCGCGGCTGTTCTCAACCGAGGAATGGGAGAAGCGGCGGGAGAAATTCGCGCGCATGGTGTAGCGGGCGGCGGTACGGCCTGAATTTTTTCTCCCCCCTATCCGGCAAAGGTTTGCGCAATTTTTGTTCCCTGCAGGGAACCCTTCCACGTTTGCGCAGCGGCTCCGCCGTTGCCTGGCATCCGGACGCTCCGGAAAACGCCAAGCGGCGCTATGGATAGGGTTGCTTCGTTCAGGATGACAATTGGCTCAGGCGGCGCGGCGGTGGTGATGAAGGAAGGCAGCGGCGGCGCGAAGATCATGGACGAAGTCGCGGCGGGCCTGCTCGCGGCTGTGATGATCAGGGGCACGAAGGATCGACGACGGGTGGACGGTGGCAAGGACCGGGGGCAGGCCTGAAGGAAACAGGGGTTTGCCGCGGTCGTGGGTGACGCGGAAGGTCCGGCCGAGGAGTGCCTGGGCGGCGGTAGCGCCGAGACAGACGATCATCTCCGGCTGAATCTCCTCAAGTTCGGCATCGAGCCAGGGGTGACAGGCGGCGATTTCACGGGCGTTAGGCTTCTTGTGAATGCGACGCCGGCCTCGCGGCTCCCACTTGAAATGTTTGACGGCGTTGGTGAGGTAGACTTCCCCGCGATCGATGCCGGCGTCGGCGAGGCAGCGATCGAGGAGGAGACCGGCGGGACCGACGAAGGGTGCGCCTTCAATATCTTCACGGTCGCCGGGCTGTTCGCCGACGAGAACAAGGCTGGCAGTTACGCGTCCGGCGCCGAAGACAGTTTGCGTGGCATTTTCGTAGAGCGGGCAACCCTTGCATTCGCGTGCAGCGTGTTGCAGGGATTTCAGATCGCGGTGCTTTGGCAGGAACGGTGCGGCCGTGAAATTATCAGCAGATTCCAGCGGCTGCAGAGCGGCGGGTGCGGCTTTTCTGGTTGAGATCGCCATCCAACCATGAGATGCGGTACGA
>JBAUZR010000111.1:0-12663 GCA_049585375.1 Acidobacteriaceae bacterium | reverse complement strand
GCCTGCGTCTGGCGGAGATGCTCATCGACCCGCTGCTTCTGATGGTGCGCACCTTCGGCCTGCATCTGCATACACTGGATGTCCGGCAGCACGCGCGCATCCACCGCAAGGCGTTGGAGGAAGCCTCGGCCTGGTGTGCGCAGAACGGAGCGACGGCACCCGCCGCGCTCAGCCCCGAGACCCGTGACGTGCTGGAAACCTTCCGCGCGATTGCGGAGATCAAATCCGGCTGCAGTCCGGAAGCCATCCGCCACTACATCGTCAGCGGCGCCTCGTCGGTGGATGACATCACCGCCGTCATTTGGCTGGCGCGCCTCGGAGGCGTGGAAGTCGCAGGCAGCGCTTCGGAAATCCACTGCGCGGATCCCGGTCTGATGCCGGTTCCGCTCTTCGAATCCATCGAAGACCTGCGCAATGCACCGGCCATCTGCCGCGCCCTGTGGCGCTCTCCCGGCTATGGCGAACTGCTCGCCTCCTGGAAAAACACTCAGGAAGTCATGCTCGGCTACTCCGACTCCAATAAAGACGGTGGCATGCTCACCAGCACCTGGGAGATCTTCCGCGCCCATCGCGCACTGCATGAAGCCGCCCGCGAATGCGATGTGCGTCTGCGACTCTTCCACGGTCGCGGCGGCACCGTCGGACGCGGCGGAGGTCCCACGCATCGCGCCATCTACGCACAGCCTGTTGGCGCCTTTGAAGGGCAGATCCGCATCACCGAACAGGGCGAGGTGCTCAACTTCAAATACTCCGACGTGGTGCTCGCCGAGCGCACTCTTGAGCTGATGATTGCGGCCTCCCTCGACGCCCTCGCCCGCCCCAACGCGCTCATCCCCGGCGAGCACTACTCCGGCGTGCTGCGGCCAGAATGGGAGAGTGCTCTCGAAGAAATGTCGGAAATCTCGTACCGAGCCTATCGCGAACACATCCTCAACGACCCCGGCGTGCTGCAGTACTTCGATCTGGCTACGCCCGTGGGCGAGCTGGAACACGCCCGCATCGGCTCACGGCCTGCCCGCCGCGCCGGCCAGATGAGCTTCGCCAATCTGCGCGCCATCCCCTGGGTCTTTGGATGGACCCAGAGCCGTTTGCTCGTGCCCGCCTGGTTTGGTGTGGGTACCGCCTTCGCGGAATTCGCGAAGAAGCCCGGCGGCGAATCTCTCCTGCGCGACATGATGGACGAGTTCCCGCTCTTTATCGATGTGGTCCGGAACGTCGAAATGGCTCTGGCCAAAGCCGATCTGGGCATTGCCTCTCTTTACGCCTCCCTCGTGCCGGACGCTGCTCTGCGGGAGCGTATCTTCGGAGTGCTGACGACTGAGTTTGAGCGCACGCGCCACGCGATCCTAGCCGTGACCGGCCAGCACGACCTGCTGGAGGCCAACCCGGTGCTGGCGCGCTCGATCTGGCTGCGCAATCCCTACGTCGATCCCATGAGCCTGATCCAGGTCGATCTGCTGCGCCGCAAACGCGCCGGAGAAGACACCGACGAGGTGAACCGCGCCATCGCGGGAACGATCAGCGGCATCGCCGCGGGCCTGCGAAATACCGGCTGAGTTCGCAAGGAAGTCCAACAAGCAGCTTGTTTGCGGACTGGCCAAGTTCCATTTTGGAACAGCCAGCATTCTCCGTTCCGTTTCCAAAACCTCGGTAAGAAAACTCTTACCGTCGTTGGTCGCTCCGGTGCGTTTCCCCATTTACCCTCACCGTGGAGGAAGCGTATATGCAGCCAGGAAGCCAGCCCGAGGACATTCAAACGATTATGAGCCGATTCCATACCTGGGCGGGAAAAAATCCCGGTAACGGCAACACGGGCAAACTGGTTCCGGGGTCGGATGCAGTGCGCGAAATTCCGTACGAGGAGGCAATGCGCAATTTTCGCCAGCGGCGCACGACGCAAACTCGCCGCGCCGCGACTGCCCCCTCCATTCCATGGGAAACCACTCCGGCCAATCCGGAAGCGACCCTGCCGATCCCGGCCGCCATAGCAGCTCAGCCCGACGCTGCGATCGCGGCGTCTCCCGTGCCGATGGAAGCGAAACCAACGGCGCTGGCACGCCGGTCGCCTGGAGTCGCCGCGAAGGCCGCCCCGGCGCCCGATTCAGGCGAGAAGAAGGTGGCAAGGAAGAAGGTCGCAACCAGGGAGAAAAAGGCATGCGCAACGCCGGCTGCCCTGGCCGTCCACCCGATACAGCCGAAAGCACTCCGCGCGCAGCAGAAGACCCCCACCTCTTCGAAAGCCGAGCCTCGCCGCGCTGCATCCTCGAAGCAGACCGTTGCCCTAACCGTCCGCCAGCGCGTCGCCACTCCGAAGAAACCGGCATTCAAGAAGGTCCTCGCCAAAACCGTCCGAAATGGGTCTCAATCCAGGCAAAGCACGCGCAGAGCCGCACCCGCCCCCGATCGGAACCAGCGCATCACCACTCGGTTTTCCGCGGCTGAACAACGTCGTCTGGAACGGGCTGCCTCCCAGGCTGGTCTCACCGTCTCCGCGTGGCTGCGGCAATGCGCTCTTCATGCGGAAGCTGGGCCCGCGCGGCCCATCCCCCAGACCTCGATTGGCAAAACAGAGAAAGCCGCGAGCCTCGCCTCGCCTGCCGGATCCACCCTGTTCTCCACCCCGGCGCCCTCCGGGCTCGGCAACTGGATCACGCTGCTGCGCCAGCGGTTCCTTTCCTCACCTGCGAGGTTTTCAGAGCGAGCCTGATCCACCGGGGCGCCCGCGCGTTCATCAGCCGGCCGTCTTAGACGCCGGCGGCCGACCCCTTCGACTGGGGCGGCTGCACTGCGGTCGCCTTGTCACTCTCGAACGTCACCGACCAGTGCTGGCCGCCGGCGTCGTACCGCACCGTCCGGTTGCCGTAGTCTGACGAGTCCGATTGCTGCATTACGCCCAGCGCCATTGCCACCTGCAGCTCGTTCATTCCCGGAATCGGATGGTGCTGGTCAATGGACTGCCAGACATCCTTCGGCCAGAAGTTATACATCGTGTGGGGATCGTCGTAGTAAAAAATGTTGTCGCAGTAATAGGTCGAGTCGCTCCCCTGGATGGTGCCGATCGCAGTGGCATACTCCTTCGCGTCGCCGTTCATCGTAAACACCGCGAAGGCCTGCTCGTCGCCCCGCGCAATCCGGGTCGGCACGCTCGCCGGCACCTTCTGCGTCACGATGTCTTTGATATTCAGCTTCTCCACGCTCGGCAGCACGCCCGCTTTCTTCGTGAAGTCCACGTGATGTCCGACGTATGGATAGTAGTCAAGTTCGTAGCCCGCCTGTATCCACACCGGCTTGCCGATCAGGTCCTTCGCCGACTTGAGGTCGTCGATGAACAGCTTGCGCGGCTGCACCATCTGGTCCTGCGACAGCGTGCCCTCCTGATACTTCGGCTGCGGCGGCACGGTCGGCTCGTTGCGCTTGTGTTGGATGTACAGGATGCCGACCCCGATGATCACGATCGGCGGCACGACGATTGCAGCAATCTTCTGCCAGGTCTTCATAGCTTTACTCAGTATTCAGATGCATGGAACGGAGCGGCGCAGCGGACTTTCCTCTCTGGTTTTAACCCAGCGCCCGCCGCGCCAGGTCCGCCAGAGCCAGCGTCAACAGCCGCGAATCGTTAAGCGAAGTGGGCCTGCGGATTGTCATACCCAGATTCTCCGCAAATCTGCGAAAACCAATGTCGATGTCGTACAAAATCTCAACGTGATCGCACAGGAATCCCATGGGCTGAATGATGAGCTGCCGCACTCCCTGTTCGTGCAGCGCGGTCAGCGTATCTTCCACGGACGGCCCCAGCCAAGGCCCGCCGGACATGCCCTGGCTCTGGAATGCGAAGAACCAGTCCTTCTCCGTAAGCCCTGGAATGCGTTCTGCCACCAGCAGCGCCGTTTGCTTCGCCTCCACGGGGTATGGATCCGGCGGATCGGGCGGCGCACCTGAGGCCGTCTGCAGCGCTGAGATCACTGTCCGGCACGGCACGCTGTGCGCGGTGAACAGCACCGGTACCGTTGTACCCGCCTCAGCGATGAACGCATCACGCGCGACTCGCAGCCGCTCCGCAAAGGCATCGGCCAGCAGCGGGTGGTCGGCCCAGTCGTCCAGAAAGTGCAGCGCCAGTGCGCCCTCGGCTGCCGAAAAAACCGCCCGCCGGTACAGTCCCACGCTGGTGCGCGAATTCTGCGGCGCCAGACAAATCACGGCCGCGCGTGTCACGTCCTCCTCGCGCATTTTCCGCACCACGTCCGCGATATACGGCTTCCAGTTGCGCATGCCCACGTAGACGGGCAGGCCCAGTTCCTCGGCCAGCAGCCGCCCTTGTTCGAGCGTGAGCGGCGTCAGCGGGCTGCCGCCGATCGCCGAAAACCGATGCTGTACTTCCTCCACGACAGCCTCTGGCAGCGGGCGGCCCCCTGTTACTCGGGAGAGATATTCAGGGATCTCCTCCACGGCGTCCGCCGTGCCATGCGCCAGCAGCAGGACGGCGTCAGACATGGCACTTCTCCGCTTTGGGCACATACTCGCGCACGAATTTCACCACCGCCTGGACATTCTCCACCGGCGTCCCCGGCACGATCCCGTGGCCGAGATTGAAAATATGCCCTGGGTGTCCGCCGGCCTGATCCAGGATCTGCCGAACGCGCGTGCGTAACAATTCCTGATCCGCAAACAGCGTGATCGGATCAAGATTGCCCTGCACTGCGCAGACATAATCCAGGTCGCGCCACGCCTGATCGAGCGGTGTCCGCCAGTCGAGGCCGAGCACGTCCGCTCCCGTCTCGCGCATCGACGGCAGCAGGCTCGCCGTATCCACGCCGAAGTAGATCACCGGCACACCCTGGGCCTGGACTTCGCGCACCAGCGTCCGCGTCGGCTCCAGAACAAAGTCGCGATAATCCGCAATGCTCAGCGTGCCGGCCCAGCTGTCGAAGATCTGAATCACATCCGCGCCGGCCTTCACCTGCTGTGCCGCAAACTCCCGCAACACCGCGATCAGCTTGTCCAAAAGCATCCGCCAGGCATCCGGCTGCCGATACATCAGCTTCTTCGTCTCGATGTAATTCCGTGATCCGCCGCCCTCAATCATGTAGCTGGCCAGCGTAAACGGCGCTCCGCAAAAGCCGATCATTCCCAGCCGTCCGTGAAAGTGCGACACCACCCGCTGAATCGCCTCGCCCACATAGGACAGCTCGGCCGCGCGCGTCGTCTGCAGCGCGGCAATATCCGCCGCGGTGCGCAACGGCTTGTGAATCACGGGTCCTTCGCCGGCCTGAAACTCGAAGTCCAGCCCCATGCACTCCAGCGGCAGAAGCAAATCGGCAAAGATAATCGCCGCGTCCACATCCAGCTTTTCCGCGGCGGTAATGGTCACCTCAGCCGCCAGCTCGGGCCGTTTGCAGATCTCCAGCAGCGAGTGATGCCGCCGCACCGCCATGTATTCGGCCATGTAACGGCCGGCCTGGCGAAGGAACCACACCGGGGTGCGATCCACCGGCTGGCGCAGACAGGCGCGCACAAAGCGATGCGAGGGAATTACAGGGATTTTGTCGGCCATGAGGGTACCAGAAAAAGGTAGCAGGAACCGGCACTCCCCGGAAACAGCGACGCCCGGAACTGTGCTGGCTCCGGGCGCTTGATGGTCCGACTCGCCGCTCGCTCAGCGGCGGCGCGACGACTTTCTGGTGGTACTCTTCTTCGAGGAGCTCTTTTTGGAGGGGCTCTTTTTCGCGGCAGACTTCTTCTTTGGCACCTTCGCGCCGGCTTTGCGCGCCTCTGACAGCCCAATAGCGATCGCCTGTTTCCGGCTCGTCACTTTCTTGCCGCTGCGTCCGCTCTTGAGCGTCCCGCTCTTCTTCTCGCGCATCACCCGCGCGACCTTCTTCTGCGCCTTCGGACTGTACTTCCTGCCTCCCGAAGATTTCTTGTGCGAGGAACTTTTCTTCGTTGCCATTCAACCTTCTCCCTTCTGCTGTATTGGGAAGCAGGGCAGGATGCGTAGGTTGCGCGAGAAAGTTTTGGATTGTGCGCGCATCGTTACCTCGCAGAGCCTAACGCGCCACGGCTTCTGCCGGCAGAATGTCCTCGACGTCCACCCACTGTGTTGGATAATCGCCCGTGTAGCAGGCCACGCAGTAGGTGTTGCCCTCCGGGCCAGCGCAGGCGTTTCGTAACCCATCCAGTGACAAATAGGCGAGCGAATCCGCCTCGATGAACTGGCGGATCTCCTCAACCGTGTTGTTGGCCGCAATCAATTCCGATTTCCGCGGCGTGTCCACACCATAGAAGCACGGAGAAATGGTTGGCGGGCAGCTGATACGCAGATGCACTTCCGCCGCACCCGCCTGCCGCACCATGCGAACAATCTTGCGGCTCGTGGTCCCACGAATGATCGAGTCATCGATCAGGATAATCCGCCGCCCGGCCAGCAGATTCCTCACTGGATTCAGCTTCAGCTTCACTCCAAAATCGCGCACCCGCTGCTCCGGCTGGATGAACGTCCGCCCTACATAATGGTTGCGGATGAGCCCAAAGCGAAACGGAATCCCGCTCTCCGCCGCATAGCCAATCGCCGCGGTCACACCGGAGTCCGGCACCGGAACAACAAGATCGGCCGGCACATGCGACTCCCGCGCCAGCTGCCGCCCCATCTCCTCGCGGCTCTCCTGCACCCACCGGTTGAAGATCATGCTGTCGGGGCGCGCAAAATACACATGCTCGAAGATGCAACTCGTCTGGTTCGGCGGCGCATACTGCCGAGAGGTCACGCCGTCCGCTGTCACCATCACCAGCTCGCCCGGCAGCACATCGCGCTCAAACTTTGCGCGCAACAAATCGAACGCGCATGTCTCCGAAGCGAACACAATCGTGTCCGGCCCGTCAGAATTCACAATCCGCCCCATCGACAGCGGCCGGAAGCCATGCGGATCGCGCGCGGCAAAGATCCGGTCCCTCGTCATCATCACAATCGAGAACGCGCCTTCCACCTGCCGCAGTGAGTCGGCAATCGCATCCACCAGCGTCGTCGCCTGCGAGTGGGCGATGAGCTGCACGATAATTTCCGAATCGCTTGTGGTCTGAAAGAACGCGCCCTTGCGCTCCAGATGCACCCGCAGATTGCCCAGGTTCACCAGGTTGCCGTTGTGCGCAATCGCGATGAGCCCTTTGGTCGACTCCACCCGAATCGGCTGCGCATTCAGCAGCGCCGAGTCGCCTGTCGTCGAGTACCGGGTGTGCCCGATGGCCATATCGCCCTTCAGCCGCGCCAGCACCTCGTCGGTGAAGATCTCCGACACCAGCCCCATGCCCTTGATGTTGCTCAGATGTGTGCCGTCCGCTGTGGCAATCCCCGCCGACTCCTGCCCGCGATGCTGCAGCGCATAAAGCGCCAGATAAGCCTGCCGCGAAGCATCCGGATGCCCGTGAATGGCGACGACGCCGCAATGCTCGCGGAGCTTGGCATCGTCCGAACTTGTCATCCCGACCGGAGCGCCAGCGAGCGAAGCGAGTGCGCGCAGCGGAGGGACCTGCTGTTCCTCCTCGCCTCCCCCACCATCACTTTCGCAACTCGACAGGGCTTCAGCCGTGAGAACCTCTTCGCGCACAGCGCGGAAGGAGAAAGCCCCGGCCTTCAGGCCGGGGAAAGAGGCGTCTTCAGAGAAAGGGGCTTTAGCCCCGGGCTCTCCGAACCCCTCCATCACCAGCCGCCTCACGCGGTCACCTCTTCCGCCAGAAGGGATTCGAGAGATTGAGAATAGCCTTCCCGCAGCACCTTCAGTGGAATCGAGATCACAGCGTCACCGAACCGAATACTGATCACCTCGCCGCCGGTCCTGCCGATGATCGTACCTGCAACCGGAAATTCCTTGCAGATCGCTTCTGCTGCGGAGATGTCGCACGTCACAATCGCCTGTGAGCTGAACTCGGCGAACAGGACCACTCCAGCCGGGACTTGCGGATCAGACAAAGGTGTCCTGATGTGCGTCTCATCGATATTGCTCAAATCCACCTCAACCCCGATCCCCATGGGAAATGTGGCCCGAGCGATTGCCACTGCGATGCCGCCATCGGCCACATCCGAGGCCGAATGAATGCGGCCCTCCTTCGCCATTCGAATCAGGAACTGCTGAAGAAGTACCTCATCATCATCCAGGTCAAGCTGCGGTGGCTCGCCCCATTGTGTCCCCAGAATTGTCTTCGAGAACTCCGACGATCCAAAGCCACGGATAATGCCCTTCGGGACGACCGTCGTCACACCAGAAAGCAGCACCACCGCATCCCCCGCCCGCTGAAACCCCGCAGGCACCGCCTTGGTCACATCCTCCAGCAGCCCCACCACCCCAACCACCGGCGTAGGATAAATCCCCTCACCCTTCGTCTCGTTATAAAGCGAAACATTCCCGCCCGTAATCGGCGTTCCCAGCGCCGTGCACGCCTCCGCGATCCCATCGATGGCCGCCGAAAACTGCGCCATAATCTCCGGCTTCTCAGGATTCCCGAAGTTCAGACAATTCGTCGCCGCCACGGGAGTCGCGCCCGTGCACGCGACCTTGCGCGCTGCTTCCGCGACAGCATGCATCGCGCCCAGCTTTGGATCGAGATAGCACCAGCGCCCATTCCCTGCCAGCGCCATCGCCAGCCCGCGCTCATGACCCGGCGTCCCCGAGCCCTTAATCCGCATCACGCCCGCTTCGCCGCCCGGGCCCTGCACCGTGTTCGTCTGCACCATCGAGTCGTACTGCTCGTACACCCAGCGCTTCGAGCAGATATTCGCCGAAGCCAGCAGCTTCTTCAAATCCGCCGTGTAATCCCGCGGCTTGCTGAGCTCGGCCAGCACATGCGCCGGCGGATCCAGCGGCACCTGAATCTGCTCCGGCCGCGCCCACTGCCCCGCCGGCCGGTTGTACAGCGGACACTCATCCGTGAGCGACCGGTTCGGAATATCCGCCACCAGCTCTCCGTGATGGAAAATCCGCAGCTGCGGCTCCTCAATCACCCGGCCGACAATCACACCCTCCAGACCCCACTTCTCAAAGACCCGCAGCACCTCCTGCTCGCGGCCCTTCTCGGCCACCAGCAGCATGCGCTCCTGGCTCTCGCTCAGCATCATCTCGTAGGCCGTCATGCCGGTTTCGCGCTGCGGCACGTGGTCCAGATCCATCTCGATCCCCACTCCGCCGCGCGCGCCCATCTCGCAGCTCGAGCTCGTCAGCCCCGCCGCGCCCATGTCCTGGATGCCGACCACCGCGCCCGTCTGCATCGCCTCCAGACAAGCTTCGAGCAGCAGCTTCTCCATGAAGGGATCGCCCACCTGCACGTTGGGCCGCTTCTGCTCCGACCCCTCTTTGAACTCCTCCGAGGCCATGGTCGCGCCGTGGATCCCGTCGCGCCCCGTCCGCGCGCCCACGTAAATCACGGGGTTCCCAAGGCCGCTCGCCTTCGCATAGAAAATCTCGTCGCGCCGCACCAGCCCCAGCGCAAACGCATTCACCAGAGGATTCCCCGAATAGCACGCCTCAAATTTCGTCTCGCCGCCCAGGTTCGGCACGCCAAAACAGTTGCCGTAGCCGGCGATCCCGTGCACCACGCCTTCCACGACCGAATGGTTCTTCCGCACCACTGCTTCCGGCGTCTCTTTGTCGGCGGTCAGTGGCCCAAACCGCAGCGAATCCATCACCGCCAGGGGCCGTGCCCCCATCGTGAAGATGTCCCGCAGAATGCCGCCCACGCCCGTGGCTGCGCCCTGGAACGGCTCAATGTAAGAAGGATGATTGTGCGATTCGATCTTGAATGCGCACGCCCATCCATCGCCCACATCGATAATGCCGGCGTTCTCGCCCGGCCCCTGCACCACCAGCTTGCTGCGCGTCGGCAGCCGCCTCAAATGCACTTTGGACGACTTATAAGAGCAGTGCTCGCTCCACATCACGCTGTAGATGCCCAGCTCCGTCAGGCTCGGCGTGCGCCCCAGCGCATCCTCGATGCGGCGGTACTCCTCCGCCGTGATCCCGTGCTGCGCCAGAAGTTCCGGCGTGATGGTGGCTGGTGGGGGGGCCACTGCGGCTGAAGATTTCATGACCGTTTCATCTTCATTGTCGCATGGGCGGGTAGGCGGTCCCAGCCCAGGCGAATCCAGATCGAATCCATCTGCCGAGGGCCGAAGATGGTCAGGATTCCCTGCTCACATTCCAGGCAGCCCCTTCAGGTCCTCCGGCCGATCAACATCCACCTCCCCATCCGGCCACGAAACCGCCTTCACCCGCGCCGGATCCTTCCGGATCACCTCCCGCGCGCCGCGATCCCCCGCGCACTCAGCCAGTTCCGGAACCAACTCCGCCGCAAACACCGCCGGCACCCCCACGCGCCCCGCATAGGCCGAGGCCGTAATCGCCATGCCGCCTGCCGCATGCTGCGCCAGCAACACCTGCAAATGCTCGGCCGTAAGCCGCGGCTGATCGCAAACCAGCAACAGAATGTCCGTTGGCCTGAACTCACCGGTTCCCAGCAACGAGACCCCGGAACGCAGCGACGCCCCCATCCCCTCGCGCCACTCCGGGTTCTCCACCACCTCAACCGGGAACCCAGCCAGTTCCGGCCGCATACGCCCTGCCTCAAATCCCAGCACCACCACCACCGGCGCACAGCCCGCCTCCAGCGCGAGACGCGCAGTCCGACGCAGCAGTGACTCCCCGCCGACCTCAATCATTTGTTTCGCTTGTCCCAGCCGCGCTGACGCCCCAGCCGCCAGCACCACGGCCGCGCAGCGGGTCTCAGGCATGCACAGCGGGCGTTCCCGAAAGCTTCCGCGCTCCCCGCCCCGTAAACACCGCCTGCAACTCCGCGGCAATGGAAAGCGCGATGGCCGCCGGCGCGTGGCCGCCCAGATCCAGCCCCACCGGAGAATGCAGCCGGCTCAGGCAAGCCTCAGGCTCAAGCCCCGTCTCATCCGCCACTTCGCCCACCAGCCGCTCCGTCCGCGCTCGCGGTCCCAGCACTCCGATGTACTTCAGCTCTCGAGTCAACAACCCCCGGAGAATTAGCCGGTCCTGCTCGTAGCTGTGCGTCATGACCACGGCTGCATCCTCCGCTGTCAGCGCAGCCAGGGCTGACTCGGGTCCGCTCATCCGCGCCGCCCTCGGAAACCGCTCGCTTCGCAGCAGATTCGCACGCCCGTCGGCTACCGTCACATGCCAGCCAATCGTATCGGCGAACTCCACCAGCGGCCGCGCATCGTCCCCGGCGCCGAAGACCGTCAGCGCCGGCGGGGGTCCCATCCACTCTGCAAAGAGTCCCGGCAGGGTCGCGGATCTGCGCGTCGTCAGCGCCTCCCGCGCCAGCCGTTCCACTTCCGGTGATGCGTCCAGCGCATACAGGATCTCGCCTGTTGAGTTCAAAACCATCCGCGTGCCCGCTTTACGGGTCACAGTATCGGTTACAATCACTGACGCTACCCTATCTTCAACACTCCGCCGCACTGCTTCCAGACACTGCGCCACCGGAGCGCCCCGCTCCAGCAACACCATCACGGTCCCGCCGCAGCCCAAGCCGTAGGGCATATCGCCGTCATCATCGAAAAAGCTGCTGTAGCGCTGGATCGCGGGTCCTTTCTCCGTGAGCCACCAGGCCTTCTTTGCAATCTCCGCCTCAAGGCAGCCGCCGCTCACCGTCCCGGCCCGCTGCCCGCCAGCGGTGAGCACCATGCGTGCTCCAGGTCGGCGGTACGCGGACCCTTCGATGCCCACGACCGTTGCCAGACAGACCTCTTCACCCGCAGCCCTGGCGCGCTTCCACACATCCAGTATCTCTCTCAGTTCCGCCATGGTCCCGTCGCCTGGCATCGCGGATCTAAACGCTCATCTGCTGCCCGTTCATCAGGTTTTCCAGCCGGATGGGCAGCCTGCGGATACGAATGCCAGTTGCATGATACACCGCCATCGTCAACGCAGAAGCCACGCCGGTCAGCCCGATTTCCCCCAGTCCGCGGGCGCCGTATTCATTCAGGTGCAGGTCGGGATGCTGCACAAAGTGGCATTCCATCTGCTCAATATCGGCGTTCGTAGGGACCAGATAATCTGCAAAATTGTTGTTGATTGGTTTTCCATTGCGCGGATCGTAAATCGTCTCCTCAAACATCCCCATGCTGATGCCCCACACTACGCCGCCCAGGATCTGGTTCCGCGCCGTCTTCTCGCTGATGATCCGCCCGGCGTCGATCACCGTTACCGACCGCGTCACCCGCAGCCGCGCTATCCCCGGATCCCAGGCCACCTCCACAAACTGCGCGCCGAAGCACTGGCTCGAATATTTCCCGCTATCTTCCGCTCCGCCCGTGTGCGCCTCCGCTTCCAGCGAGGCCAGCCGCCGCAGTTGTAACAGCTTCTCAAACGGCACGCCGCTCTCCGGTGCCCGTCCCTGCGCATGCACCCGCCCGCTTGTAAGCGCCAGCGTCTTCGGATCGGCTTTCTCATATGGGGAGCCCGCCGTGCGCGATGCCAGTTCGAACAGCAGTTCCGTCACGTTATCCGTCGCTTTGTCGATCGCCGGCAGTACGCTCGCCGTCGCTGTCGACCCACCCGACATCGGCCCTGGCGGCAGCGCCGTATCGCCCAGCGCCACATCCACCCGATCGATTGGAATCCCCAGCTTTTGCGCCACCACAATCGCAAAGAC
>JBAUZR010000110.1:0-1627 GCA_049585375.1 Acidobacteriaceae bacterium | reverse complement strand
GACGTATGGACGCGCGCACGTGAGCGCCGGCGATGAGGTGCTGATCACAGCCATGGAGCACCACTCGAACATCGTGCCGTGGCAGATTCTGTGCGAAGAGAAGGGCGCCCGGCTGCGGGTGGCTCCGATGAACGACGAAGGGGAACTGCTGCTGGGCGAGTATGAAAAGCTGCTGGGGCCGCGGACGCGGATCGTCGGTCTGGCGCATGTGTCGAACGCGCTGGGAACGATCAATCCGGTGAAACGAATGATTGCCGCCGCACATGCCAGGGGCATCCCGGTGCTGGTGGATGGCGCGCAGGCTACGCCGCACATTGCGGTCGATGTCCAGGATCTCGACTGCGATTTTTATGCGCTGTCGGGGCACAAGATGTACGGGCCAACCGGCATCGGAGTGCTCTACGGGAAAGCGGCACTGCTGGATGCGATGCCTCCCTATCAGGGCGGCGGAGACATGATCAGCTCCGTGACCTTCGAGAAGACGACCTACAACAAGCTGCCACATAAATTTGAAGCGGGCACGCCGGATATGGCGGGCGTGGCGGGGCTGAAGGCGGCCATCGAATACATGAACCAGGTGGGCGTGGCGAAGATCGCCGCTCACGAGCATGACCTGCTGGAGTACGCGACGGAGGTTGTAGGTGCGTTGCCAGGCGTCCGCCTCATCGGGACGGCGCGTGAAAAGGCCAGCGTACTTTCGTTCGTGCTCGAGGACGTGCATCCCCATGACATCGGGACCATCCTGGATCAGGAAGGCATTGCGGTGCGCACGGGTCACCACTGTGCGCAGCCGGTGATGGAGCGGTTCTGCATTCCGGCCACGGTGCGGGCCTCGTTTGCCATGTACAACACGCGCGCCGAAGTGGATGCGCTGGCCCGCGGGCTGCGGAAGGTGCAGGAGGTCTTTGCCTGATGGCGGAGCTGCGCGATCTTTATCAGGAAGTGATTCTGGAGCACAGCCGTGCGCCAAGGAACTACAAGGCGCTGCCGGAGGCGAATCATAAAGCCGAAGGCTACAACCCGCTGTGCGGGGACCGCTTCACCGTGTATCTGGAGATGGACGGCGATGCGATCAGCAACGTCAGCTTCGAGGGCGCAGGGTGTGCGATCTCGAAAGCCTCGGCGTCGATGATGACGCAGAGCGTTAAGGGCAAGACAAAAGCTGAAGCGCACCACATCTTCGAAAAATTTCATGAGCTGGTGACGGGGCACTCGAACGAAACTGCGGAAGAGCTGGGCAAGCTGGCCGTGTTTTCCGGCGTTTCGGAATTTCCGATGCGCGTAAAGTGCGCCACGCTGGCCTGGCATACACTGCAGGCGGCTCTGGAAGGCAAGCAGGAGAAGATCTCGACGGAGTAGGTGCTGCCGCACGGCGAACGCTCATGATCATTACCAACCAAACCGTGACGCTCAAGCGGGACTGTCCGGCGATCGCCGTGCCCGCAGGCTTGCCACAGATTCTGCCGGCAGGGACGGCGGTGCGGATCACGCAGGCGGCGGGAACCAGTTACACGGTTGCGGCAGCCGGCGCACTCTACCGGATCGAGGAGAAGGACGCGGATGCCCTGGGGATGAGCGGGGCTTCGACGGAAACCCGGGCGCCATCGACCTTCAGCGAGCGCATGGT
>JBAUZR010000109.1:0-2013 GCA_049585375.1 Acidobacteriaceae bacterium | reverse complement strand
GGCCATAAGCATGATGAAAATTGGTACGCACGATGCAGGCGTCACGCTGGAAGGGGCCCGCGGACACTTTCCGGAGTTGGCCGCGTATCTGCTGTGCCTTGGGGGCCCCACCGGGTTAGCTCTGGGCATTCGCGGGGGATACCGCCGGGATACCTCGAAGCCGAGCTTTCGTTTGAGCCGAGCAATCGTTGCCGGCGGTTTGGCGGGTATAGTCGGCGGCCTGATCTTCGGGCATTGGATGCTGGAGGGCGGATTTTTTCCCTTGCTCGCCGGTCTGGGCGACATCCATTCGCTGGCCCTTAGGGTGCTGCTGCAGTTCTGCGTTGCCTTCACCATCGGTGCGACCTTTGGACTGCTCTTCCAGTGCGACGTTCGCGGCTACGGCTCCTGCATGGGATGGGGACTGGGCTACGCCGTGTTCTGGTGGTTCGCGGGACCGCTCACGCTATTTCCCCTGGCACGGCGGATTCCGTTGAGCTGGTCCGTCGGTACGGCGAGTGGGTATTTTGGAGCGCTGGTAGGCCATATTCTTTACGGGCTCATCGTCGGCGTTGTCTATGCGACGTTCGATCGCTTGTGGGTGCGGCTGTTCATTCAATCCGACCCGCTCAATCGAGAGCCGGAGGGTCCGGGCTTCCGCCTCTTCCGTTCTCTTCAGTGGGGGGCTGTCGCGGGCCTCGCCGGAGGACTTATCGCCAGCCCCTTCATGCTCGCTGCGCACGTTTTGCCGACCGACATCGGCGTGAACACGCAACTGTCGACGTTCGGCGGCCTGCTGGTTCATCTTCTCGTCAGTACGCTGATTGGAATGGGCTACGGCGTGTTGTTTCGCGACGAAGCGTCCAATCTTGCCATGGCTGCGGGATGGGGATGGGTGTTCGGGCTGATCTGGTGGTATGCCGGACCGTTGACCCTGCTTCCACTGCTGCTCACCGGGGAGATCGACTGGAGGATCAGCGCAGTATCTGCGCTGCTTCCTTCTCTGCTGGGCCATTTGATCTTCGGCGCCTGCACCGCTGTCGTATTTTATGGATTGGAACAGGCCTATAAGAACAAACAGGCGCTCGACCCGAGGACGACGGCCAGGGAACTGCGCCGCCTGCGCCCTATTGGAACGCCAGCCCCGGCTCTTTGGTTTCTGGCGGTGAGCATGGGCACGATTATTCCTCTCCTTCTGAGATAGAAGAGATCCCTAACGACAGTGGCCCGGTACAGGCTCTGCCTGAAGATATTTTCCAGATGTTCTCGTTTTCGAGAGAAATAGCGCCCAGATTACTGACGCTTCACCTCGAAGGCAGTTCAATACTAACCCTGCGTGCGCAGTCTACTCGGGCTTGGGTTCGCGCCCTGTCGATCGGACTCAGACGAATGTCGTTTCCGCGCATTCGTAGAGTAAAGGGCTGCGCGTATGGTCCACATAGCCAGAAGTGGTGAGGCAGAACGAAGATGAAACTGGTGAGTCCGACCATCGTTCGTCGCGATCAGCGGCCCGCGGTCGCTCATCGGCATCGGCCCGATTGCTGCTGCCACAGCAGATTTGCGATTCATGGAAACCGTCCTGGCGCCGTACCCGCGTCCCTGATCCCATTCCCCGATCGTCATCAGCAACAGACACTCAGTCCAGAGGGGAGATGCGTACGCTTACTTTTTTGCTCCATTCCCACACTTTTAGTCCTGTATGCCCTGTGCATATACTGTGCTTGACATACTCGTTTTGAAATACTATTGTCGATAGGATGATGAGGAAATCTCAATACCGCGATCTCTTCCCCGGCGCAATGGAACTGATGATCCTCAAAACCCTCAGCTGGAGGCCGATGCACGGCTATGCGCTTACGCAGCGGCTCAAGGATATTTCTGAAGACTATCTGCTGATTGAAGAAGGTTCTCTGTATCCCGCCCTGCAACGAATGCTGAAGAACGGCTGGCTGGAAACGGAGATGGGCCTTTCTGCCAGGAACCGTCCGGTTCGGGTCTTCAAGGTGACCGAGGCGGGAAGGAAACATCTGGAGC
>JBAUZR010000108.1:0-1890 GCA_049585375.1 Acidobacteriaceae bacterium | reverse complement strand
GGCATAGGCTGAAGCCCAATTCATTTTGCGGCCTGGTCGGCACGACTGAAGTCATGCCGTGATACCAGGCGGATCGCGGATATGTCTTTGGTCGCAAGACGGCATCCAGTGCTTTTGGGACGCGGATAGCCTGGGGCTTAAGGCCCGTCTCTTTTGGTGAGGACATTTCCATGGGCTCAAGCCAGTGGCTTTCTCCGTCGTGCTGCTGCGCAGCACACGAGGGCGGTCAGGGCCAGGGGCGGTGAGGGCTCTGTGCCCTGGAGGCCGTTATTCTCCGCGCAGGGCCTGCATGGGGTTGATTCCGGCTGCGCGTCTTGCGGGGATGAAGGACGCCAGCATCGCTAATGCGAGGACGAAGAGGGCGGCGAACGTGAGGACCATGGGATCCATGGCGCTGACTCCGTAGAGCATCGTGCGGAGGAGGCGGGTGGCGGCGATGGCGCCGCCGAGGCCGATGAGGCATCCCGCTACGGCGAGCTTGAGGCCGGAGGCGAGGACGAGGCCGACGATGCCGCCGCGCTGCGATCCCAGGGCCATGCGGATGGCCATCTCATGCACACGCATGGCGACGGTGAAGGCGATGACGCTGTAGATGCCGAGGATGGCCAGCAGAACCGCGGCCGCGGCAAAGGCGGAGATGAGGATGGTGTTGAAGCGGCGCGGCGCTTCGGAGTCGCTGAGGGCGTGGTCCATCGTCTCGACCTGGGTGAGGGGCAGCTGCGGGTCCAGCGAGCGGACGGTTGCGCGGAGCTGGTTCTCCATCAGCTCGGGAGGCATGGCGGTGCGGACGACGATGTATCCACCGTTGCCGTTGAGGTCAGTGGCGGGATTGGCGAGGGTGCCGGCGAAGGTTTCGAACTGATCGACGGGCAGGTAGAACTGCTGGCGGGGCGCGGCGTCGGGAGAGCCTTCTTTCATGCTGGCGACTTCGCCAACGACGGTGCCCCAGGGGGTCTGCATTTCCTGAGTGCCGATGCGCATGCGCTTGCCGATGGGGTTTTGGCCGGGCCAGGACTGCTGGGCGAGTTCGCGATTGACGATGACGACGAGCTGGGCGTGGGGCTGATTGTCGGCTTCGGTGAAGAGGCGTCCGCGGAGGAGCGGAATACCCATGGCGTGGAAGAGGTCGCCTTCGACCATGATGGGCGAGGCGAGATCGATGGCGCCGGGCTGTTTGGGCACGTAGCCCTCGGCGACGAAAGCGCTGTTGCCCTGATTACCGTTGGTCGGGAGGAAGGAGGTGAGGGCGACAGACTCGGCGCCGGGCAGTGCACCGAGGCGGCGGAGGAGATCCTGATTGAACTGGTCGACCGCGGACTGCGTGCCGTACTGCTTGCGAGGCAGATTGTAGTTGGCGATGAGGGAGTGGTCGGGGTTGTAGCCGAGGCTGGCTTCGCGCATCTTCTGGAAGCTGCGGAGCAGGAGGCCGGAGGCGGCAAGCAGGACGAGGGCGACGGCGATTTCAGCGATGACGAGGCCGGAGCGAAGGCGCGCGTGGCCGGAGCCGGAGGTGCCGGTGCGGCCACCTTCTTTGAGGGTGTCGTTGACGCTGGTACGCATGGCGGCGAAGGCGGGGGCGACGCCGCTGACGATGCCGGTGACGATGCCGAGCAGGAGAGCGAAGGCGGCGACGCGCCAGTCGAGCTGGATGTTGGCGATGAGGGGGAGGGTTTCCGGGAGGCTGTGGACGCCGATTTTGAGGGCGATGGCGGCGAGGATGAGTCCAATGATGCCGCCGGTGACGCTGAGGACGAGGCTTTCGAGCAGGGCCTGACGGAGAAGCGTGGAGCCGCTGGCGCCGAGGGCGAGGCGGACGGCGATTTCGCGGCGGCGGCGGATGGCGCGGACGAGAAGGAGTCCGGCGAGGTTGGCGCAGGCGATGAGCAAAAC
>JBAUZR010000107.1:0-10881 GCA_049585375.1 Acidobacteriaceae bacterium | reverse complement strand
CCCCGCGGAGAGGTGCATGCATGAGCGCCGATACGAATGTTCGTACTCTGGTGATCGACGGCGAAGACGTTAGCGCGCGCGCCGATCAAACCATCCTTGAAGCGGCGCGGGAGCACAACGTCGCCATCCCGACTTTGTGCCACCTGGAGGGATTGTCCGAAGTGGGCGCCTGCCGACTGTGTCTTGTGGAAGTCAAGGGGGCTCGGCGGCTGCTGCCGGCCTGCGTCACGCGGGTCGAAGAGGGGATGGAGGTCGTCACCCATTCTGCGAAAATCGATCGCTATCGCACGATGATCCTTGAGATGTTCTTCGCGGAGAGGAACCATGTGTGCAGCGTGTGCGTGGCCAACGGCAACTGCGAACTGCAGAGCCTCTCGCTGACTCTGGGCCTCACGCACGTCGAGATCCCATACCAGTATCCGCAGCTGCCGGTGGATGCATCGCACCCGCGCTTCACCGTGGATCACAACCGGTGCGTGCTGTGCACGCGATGCGTGCGGGTCTGCTCGGAGATCGAAGGCGCCAGCACATGGGGGGTGATGGGGCGCGGCGCGCAATCGCTGGTCATTACCGACCTGAAGGAGCCGTGGGGCGATTCGGAAACCTGCACAAGCTGCGGCAAGTGCGTGCAGGTGTGCCCGACAGGAGCGCTGTTCGACAAGACGCGCGCGGGAACGAGGGCCCAGAAGCATCCGGACTTCCTCCCGTATCTGCGGATCATGCGGGAAGGAGAACAGCCATGAGCAGAGGAGAAAAGTCATGAGCGAACTGAAAACTCTGGCCACAGTTTGGCTCGACGGCTGTTCCGGTTGCCACATGTCGCTGCTGGACATGGATGAGAGGCTGATCGAACTGAGCAGTCAGTTTCGTCTGGTCTTCAGCCCGCTGGTGGATCGCAAGACATTTCCCGAGAGCGTGGACGTAACCCTGGTGGAAGGTGCGGTCGCGAGCGAAGAGGATCTGAAGAAGATCCGGAAGATTCGCGAGCACTCGCGGATTCTGGTTTCGCTGGGCGACTGTGCGCTGACGGGCAATGTGTCCGCCATGCGCAATATGGTTGGGACATTGCCGGTGTTCCAGCGCGTCTATCAGGAAAATGCCGACCTGCAGAAGCAGGTGCCTGCGGTTGGCGTGCCCGCGTTGCTGGATCGGGTTCGGCCGGTGCATGAGGTGGTGCCGGTGGATGTTTTTGTGCCGGGCTGCCCGCCTTCGGCAGACACGATTTATCAGGTTCTGTCGGAACTGCTGGCAGGCCATGTGCCCACGCTGGGCGGCGTCGCCCACTTCGGCTGATTGGAGAATCTATGCCTCGTACGATTGTCATCGACCCGGTCACGCGGCTGGAAGGGCACGGCAAGATCACTCTCCAGCTCGACGAAGCCGGTATTGTGCAGGACGCGACCTTTCATGTGACGCAGCTGCGCGGATTCGAGAAGTTCTGCGAAGGGCGTCCGTTCTACGAGATGCCCAACATCATGGCGCGGATCTGCGGCATCTGCCCGGTCAGCCACCTGATTGCCTCATCGAAGGCGTGCGACGCGATTCTGGCCGTGCGGATTCCGCCGACTGCAGCGAATCTGCGGCGGATTCTGAATCTGGCGCAGTTGATCCAGTCGCACGCGCTCAGCTTCTTCTATTTGTCCTCACCTGATCTGCTGCTGGGCATGGATGCACCCCCGGACGAGCGGAGTATTCTGCACATCGCCCACACGCACCCATCGATCGGCGCCGATGGCGTGGCGCTGCGGCAGTTTGGGCAGCGAGTGATCGAACTGCTTGCGGGGCGCAGGATTCATCCCGGATGGACGGTACCGGGTGGTGTCAACGAGCCGCTGAGCGCCGAGAAGCGCGAGGCGATCCTCGCGATGCTTCCGGCCGCGATCGCTGCGATTCAGAGAACGCTCGTTTGGTTCCGGGGAAGCCTGGAGAAATTTACCGCAGAGATTGAAGTCTTTGCCAATTTCCCGACGCTGTTCATGGGCATGATCGACGACCGCGGGCTGGCCGAGTACTACGACGGCGCGCTGCGGGTGATCGATTCGGAAGGAAACATCATTGCCGGGGAGCTGGATGCGGCGCACTACACCGACTTCATTGGCGAGGCGGTCGAGCCGTTCACCTATATGAAGTTTCCGTATTACAAACCGCTGGGTTATCCGGGAGGGACGTATCGGGTCGGACCGCTGGCGCGGCTGAACCTGGCCGGCCGCTGCGATACGCCCCTCGCCGACAAGGAATGGCGGGAGTTTCGGGCGATGTCGCCGCGTCCGCTGCTCAGCTCGTTTCACTATCACTATGCGCGGCTGATCGAGATGCTGCACGCGACGGAGAAAATCGAGGCTCTGCTCGCGGATTCGAGCATCCTCGACAAACACGTGCGCGCGACGGCGTCGGTAAACAACCTCGAAGGAGTCGGCGTTGCGGAAGCGCCTCGTGGAACGCTGATCCACCATTACAAGGTGGACGAGAACGGGCTGATCCGCTGGGCGAATCTGATCATTGCCACGGGACACAACAACGCTGCGATGAATCGGGGCATCCTGCAGACGGCGCGGTACTACGTGCAGGGGGACAATATTGCAGAGGGCATGCTGAACCGCGTGGAGGCAGTGGTGCGTACCTTCGATCCATGCCTCAGTTGTTCCACCCACGCGATGGGACGGATGTCGCTCACGGTCGAGCTGCGCGCGCCGGATGGGTCGCTGGTGAGCGAGGTGCGGAGAGGCTGAACCGCCATGGACGCGGCCAGAGCCAATACGCCCACGCCACCCACATCGTCAGCTTTGTCGCGTACAGCGGCCGGGGCGCCGGCGCTGCTTCTTGCGTGCGGCAACTCTCTGCGACAGGACGACGGGGTCGGTCTCCGGATCGCGGAGGCGGCGGAACAACTCATCCCCGCCTCGCGTCTGCGGATCGTGGCGGCGCAGCAGTTCACACCGGAAATGGCCGCTGACCTTGCGGCGACCGATCTCGTGATCTTCGTGGATGCGTGCGCGGCTGATGCCCCCGGCGCCATTCGCGTGAGCCCGGTCGAGGCCAGTGCAGAATCACCGGAGACGCACCGGCTGGATCCGCCGGCTCTGCTGGCGATGGCGAGTTCTCTCTGTGGACACACGCCGGCGCACGCCTTTGCGCTGACGGTGGGCGCCGGACGTTTCGGCTACGGCACGGAAATTGCAGGTCCGGTACGACAGGCGATCCCGCGAGCCTGCCGCCTGGTGACCAATCTGCTGAGTGCGTTTAGCCGAACTCAGGCCTGACGAGGCGCCTCTGTGGCAATCTGCCCGGGGGGCCGCTCGGCTCCGCTTCGGGCCGGTGGAGAATCCTCAACAGACCCGACGGCAGCGGCTGGCGGCACGACTCCAGAGGAAGACGGGATCGACACCACATGAATCACGGTCGGCATGACGGATGATGGCGCCGACCGCAATCGGGGCCCTGCCATCTCATCTCCATTGTGAGTGAACGAAACGGCATCGTATGTATGGTAGCGAACGAAGGCAGGCAACTCTTTGGGCTCCGCTCAACACAGTGCTGCCGTAATCCAGGGGGACTGAGAAAAATTGGCTTCGGCAGATTATTGCAATCTCATTTTGCAGCATTTGGATCGCGAGACAATCGATCGGCTTCGGCTGCGGTCCGTAACGCTGGAATCAAGGCAGACTCTTGAGGCTCCGGGGGGACGCATCGACAGCCTCTTCTTCATTGAAGAAGGCATCGGATCGATGACGACGACGTTCGAAGATGGCTCCCAGGTAGAGGCGGGCATGTTCGGATGGGAGTCGGCAATTGGCGCCGCAGGCCTGATGGGGATTCGGGCGAGCCGGAACCACATTATTGTGCAGGTGCCCGGATATGCCTGGGTGGCCCCGAGAGACGCCGCGGAGCTGGAGTTTCGAAGAGACGACTGTTTTCACGACATGGTGCTGCGGTACATGCAGTCGCAGATTCTGCAGGCGACGCAGTCCTGCGGGTGCAACGCGCGGCACAACGTGCAGCAGAGGCTGTCGCGATGGTTATTGCTGTGCCGCGACCGTACCAGCGCAGACGTGTTGCAGCTGACGCAGGATTTCCTGGCCGCCATGCTGGGTGTGGAGCGGCCCGCCGTCACCGTGGTGGCGGGCAAGCTGCAGGATCAGGGACTGATCCAATACAGCCGAGGGCGGGTGCGGATTACGGATCGGCCCGGGCTGGAAGCGGTGGCCTGCGAGTGCTACCAGGTCGCGAGGCGGGAGCTGCAGGCGTTCCGGGAATACGCGGAGGAGCGAGCCGGGTTCTCTCAGACAAGAAATGGAAATCGGCGGACCGCGTAGTGTGCTGACTATTCAGTCCTGCGGCTGCGGGTATCCTCCCTGTTGCGGTTGCTGGGCGTTGGGAGGCGGCGCTGTTCCGCGAGGCGGAGTGTAGTGCGGCCGGTTCTGCAGCCGGAAGCCATCCCGGATGACGTAGAAATTTTGTTCGGGGAGATCGGCTTCGACCAGCCGGCCATCGCTCGCGTAATACAGCTCGACGCTGATGCCGTTTTGTTCGCTGACGATCACGCTGGTGTGGTGAACCATCGTGGTGCGCCCCTCGATTGTGCCATTCACGTCGGGGTCGGTGTTATATTCCGCGGGCACCAGCAGGCCATTTTGCTTGGGAATCACGATCCAGGTCGTCGGCGGATGTTCCAGTGCGAAGTGCGCCATCTCGATGTAGGCGGCAGGGTCGAGGTCAGGCAGCAGGGCGAGATGCTGATGGCGATCGACGGTATTGGTCGTGGTTTTGCCGCTGTCATTGATACTGATCTGGAACTGGCGGCCGGTGGCATCGGACGCGAGACTGAAGGTCACCTGGGCTCCATTCACCGTACCGGTTAGCTGGTCGCGCACGATATCGAGCTGGCTGTCGAGGCGATTGGTATTGGAGAAGGAATAGCTGAACTTCGCCATCTTCATATCCCCGTGCGAGGTGATCTGGTAGCCGGCAGGAATAGCGTCGACTGAAGCGTCAGCGGAGCCAACGGTTTTGCCGTTGTCGGCCTCGACGAGCGTGTAGTGGGACGAACCCACGGGGACGCTCGTGGCCTGGGCAAAGGCTGCCGGAAGAGCCAGGGCAGAGAACAGAGCAAGAACAGGCAAACGCATGGTTCGGAAGGACCTTTCTGCTCTATTAGACACAATTCTGCGGCAAAAGCTGCGCCGGATGCCTGCCGGCGGAGGTCCTGCTTTGCGATTTTCCCGGGTTAGGCGGCCTCCGCGCGCTCGATCGGCGTCTCCGGCTCGGAAGCCAACTCTTCGAGGCTCTTACCCTTGGTTTCCGGCAGCAGAAGCACGGTTGTGATGAGCCCCAGAACGCTGACAGTGGCCGCACCGGACTCCGCGGAGAGCAATCCGTGCCAGTGCATGAGAAACGGGAAGGTGAAGACGCCGATAAACCCGCCCAGCTTTCCCATGGCAGCTGCGATGCCATGCCCCGTGGTGCGAACGCGGACAGGGAAGATCTCCGAGGGATAGACGAAAGTTGTGGCATTCGGTCCAAATTCGGTGAAGAAGAAGCTGATGCCGTAAATGATGACAAAGGGAAGAACCATTTTCTCGATGTGCGGGACGAAGGCCATCACCGCAAATGAGACCGCCATCATGGCAAAGCCGACCGACTGGATGGTTTTGCGGCCCAGCTTATCCATGGTGAGGACGGCCACCGCGTAGCCGGGCGCGGCGAAAACGGCGAAGACGCCCAGCTGGACGAGCGTCTTGTGGAGGAGGCTGTCGTGCGCGCCGAGCGCCGCCAGCACCATGGGGCTGGAGACCGTGTTGCCGTAATAGGCGAAATCCATCATGAACCAGGCAAGGCTGGTGCCGATGAGCCGGCTGAGGAGCTTATTGTCGTTGACCAGGCGATGAAATCCATCCCAGAAAGAGACGGAGTGGTGCCTGGCGTCGAAGTGAGAGGCACGGGCAAGCCGTCCCTGTGTGTCTTCGTGATGGCCCGAGGCGTGGAGGAATCGGGGCGTCTCCTTCAGATGGCGACGCGACCAGTAAACGGCCAGAGCCGGAACGGCGCCGAAGGCCAGCAAAATTCTCCAGATGATGTCCTGAGGCAGATGGGAGGCCAGCAGGGCTGCGGCGAAGAGCGGTCCTACGATGAGCCCGGCCGCCTGCATGGCGAAGACCATGGTGACCAGCATGCCGCGCGAGGCCTTGCCCGCATATTCGCTCATGATGGTGGCCGAAACCGGATAATCGCCGCCGATGCCGACACCGAGAATGAAACGCAGTCCGATCAGCCACCAGATGCCGGGGGCGAAGGCGCATCCGATGGCGCCGGCAGCGAGGACGAGGACTTCAACGCCGTAGATTCGTTTGCGGCCGAGCATGTCGGCGACCCGCCCAAAGAGGAGCGCGCCAAAGGCCGAGGCCAGCAGAGCTGTGGATTCCACCAGACCCTGCTCCACTTTGCCCACATGCCACATGGGCTTGAGCATGGACATGACGACGCCGATGATGAACAGGTCGTAGGCGTCGGTGAAGAAGCCCATGCCGGAGATAAACATGATCTTCCAGTGCAGGCTGGAGGGCCTGGCTTCGTCCAGTTCGCGAAAATTTGCCGGAGGGAAAGCACGAATCTCGGCCATGGAGCACCTCGGGGGCTGAAGTACGGCCCACGCCGTCGATCCGCACGGGCCCATAGCCGGAGACGCGCCGGTGTAGTGGCGCGTCTCCGGCTCTTAAGAGGGATGGCTGGGCAGTTTGCCGCTGAGTTAACGGAGTGTTAATTCAGCGGAGAGCCCCCGAAATTAACGCAAATTGCCCTTTGGAGAGGGCAGCGGTCTAGTGGAAGAGGCTCAGGTCGATCGAATTCGCCATGGCCGCATAACCGGTGTCTTTCGGATGGAGATGATCGCCGCTGTCATAGGCGGACGCATAGACGAGCGGGTGTGCCGGATCGCGGGTCGCCTTGTCGAAGTCAATCACCCCGTCGAAGGCGCCGCTGTTGCGGATCCAGTCGTTCACGGCTTCGCGGATCTCTTCCCCCTGGTCGGTGTAATAGCCGGCTCCCTGATATGGAGTGAGGGTAGCGCCGAAGACTTTGATGCCGTGTTCGTGGGCGCGCGCGACGATCTGGCGAAGCCCCTGTTCGAGGTCCTCGGCAGTGAGCTTGTAGTCGGGCCGGTTGGGATCGTGCAGTGTACCGATGTCGTTAATGCTCTCAAGCACGATGACGTACTTCACGCCGGACTGGGAGAGGACATCGCGGTCGAAGCGGGCGAGAGCGTTGGGGCCCGCGCAGGTGATGAGCACGCAGTTGCCGCCGATGCCCTCGTTCAGGACCGACAAATCCGCGGTTGCAGGGTTGTTGTGCAGGCGCACGGCGAGGTAGTCGGGCCAGCGATGGTTCGTATTATCGGTCACATAGGCTCCGTCCGTGATGGAGTCGCCGTAGGCGACAACCGCAGCAGCATGGGGAGCCATCGGCTCGACATCCACGTCTTTGACGAAGTACCACGAAGGAACTGTGGCGGCGCCTGTCAGCGTGGGTGCGCTGACGACATTGCTGCCGGCCTGAATGTAGTTAATCTGCTGCGCGCCGGAGTGGACCGAGACATGGCTGATCTGCTGCAGCGGCAGATACAGACTGATGGCGAGATTGGCGAAGGCGGGCGTTGCCAGGTCCACTGGATCGCTCACCACCTCAGCGCCGGCCGGGATAACGATGGACCGCTGGCCGCCAAAGGCGAGGGTGTGGAGCGACTCGGGCTGAATGGCGGACTCTCCGGCACTCAGGGCGACGGTGGCCGCGTCCACGCGCAGCGGCTCGGTGCCGAACTCATTGGTGAAGCGGACCCGCAGCTCTTTGCCCGGGATGGAGGTATGGACAATCTCGCGCAGGGTGGAATCGACCAGTGTGGGTACGGTGTGCCAGGGATCGCCCCCAAAGGGGGACGTTGCCCAGGTGCCGACCCATCGCGCCGGGCCTGCGGATGGAGCCGTTTGCGCCGCGGCGGAGAGGCCGAAGCCTGTCAGGATGGCGATCGCCAGGTGTGACAACCAGCCACGCAGAAGCGCAGAGCGCAAGCGGTGCATCATTCCTCCAGGGATAGGGATCGTGCGGAATGGATCATCATAAACTTCCCCGGAGATAGAAATGCCCTTCCCTTTGCCTGAGGCAAAAGAAAGGGCATTCGGAGTGGTGGCTGCTTTACTTCTTCTTCGCGGTTTCGAAGCGTTTGTTGATTTCATCCCAGTTGACGGTATTCCACCATGCAGCGAGGTATTCCGGGCGCCGGTTCTGGTACTTCAGGTAGTAGGCATGCTCCCACACGTCGTTGCCGAGGATCGGGAAATGGCCCTGCATGAGCGGGCTGTCCTGGTTGGCGGTGGTGATGATCTTCAGCTTGCCGTCCCAGATGAGCCAGCCCCATCCGGAGCCGAATTGTTTCGCAGCGGCTTCGTTGAACTGCTTCTTGAGATCTTCAAAGCTGCCGAAGTCCTTCTTGATCTGCTCCGCGATCGCGCCCCTGGGCTCGCCGCCGCCATTCGGCTTCATGATGGCCCAGAACATGGAGTGGTTCACGTGGCCGCCGCCGTTGTTGCGGACCGTGGTGCGGACGTCTTCCGGGACGCTGTTGAGGTCGCGAAGGAGATCTTCGGCAGAATGTTTTCCGAGGTCGGGGTGCTTTTCGATCGCCGCGTTGAGGTTGTTCACGTACGCGGCGTGGTGTTTGTCGTGATGCAGATGCATCGTCTGTTCGTCGATGTGCGGTTCCAGCGCCGCATAATCGTAAGGAAGGGGTGGAACTTCGTGTGCCAAAGCATCCTCCTTGGGCGTGGTTAGTGGTGCGATTGTGCCGAGGGGTTACGCGGACGTTTTGCGGATACAGATGGAGGCCCGCGCAAAATGCGCCCTCCGATCATACTGGATGCGAGGAGACGGCCGCAGGGTGCAAGGGCAGACGGACTTCGTCGGCGCGACACCCAGCCGAATTCCGCTTTTTCGTTGCCTGGGGCGTTTCCGCGAGTGCGGCTCCTATACATTGAGAAAAGGACTGTCGCCGATCGAATCCGCTGTGAAGATGAGTGGAGATCGGTATCGGCTGACGGACTGCAATTCTGTTGAGATTTCAGGATAAGACAAGCCTCGATTGGCCCCCTCGTCCATAACCCGAAGAGACCTCCTGCGTCGAGCCGGCGCATCCGGCGTGCTGGCACTGGGCGCCCCCGCGCTGGCTCTGGCACAAAACCAGAACCAGGCCCCGCAGGTGAAGCCGGGGCAGGGGCCGAAACCGGAATCGCAGGCGGCTGAGAAGTATCTGCACCCCCCCGGGGCCTTCATCAATCACCCCTTTACTCAGGTGACGAGGGACGGAGAGGCCATGCTGGACGACCTGGAGGGACGGGCGAGCGACTTCTTCTACAACGAGGCGAGCCCACGCACCGGGATGGTGCGCGATCGCGCGCCGGCCGCGGGCCTGTCGGTGAGCCGCGTCTCCAGCATCGCGGCGACGGGCTTTGGTCTGACTGCGCTGTGCATTGCGCACAAGCGCAACTATCTCCGACCCTACGACTGCGAACAGCGTGTAGAGAAGACCCTGGCCTTCCTGCTGGAAGATTGCCCGCACGAGCATGGGTTTCTCTACCACTTCATCGACATGGACAGCGGGCAGCGCATGTTCGGCAGCGAGCTCTCCTCCATCGACACCTGCTGGTTGCTGTGCGGCATCCTTACCTGCCGGCAGTATTTTGCCAGCAATCCGCGGATCGAAGGCCTGGCGACGACGTTCTATCGCCGCATCGACTGGGAATGGATGCTCAATGGCGGCAACACGCTTTCAATGGGGTGGCTGCCCGACCAGGGCTTTCTGAACCATCGCTGGGACATCTATTCGGAGCTGCTCGTGCTGTATTTGCTCGCGATCGGCTCGCCGACGCACCCCATTCCCGCGACCACCTGGAACGATCTGCAACGGCCGGTGGTGCAATTCGGGGGGCTGGATTACATCAGTGGGGTCGCACCGATCTTCATCCACCAATACGCGCATGCGTGGTGCGATTTGCGGAACGTGGCGGATCTGCACGCGAACTACTTCACCAATTCCATTGCGGCGACCAGTGCGCACCAGTTGTGGTGCCTGACTGAGGGGCGGAGGTTTCCGTGGTGGGACCAGAATCTGTGGGGAGTGAGCGCATCGGACTCGCGGGAAGGCTACCGCGTGTGGGGCGGGCCGCCGGCCATGGGACCGCTGGACGGCACCCTGGTGCCGAATGCCGCCGGCGGCTCGGTGGTCTTCCTGCCCGCGGAATGCACGCACGTTCTGCTGAGCATGCGCGAACAGTTCAAGGAAAAGGTGTATACGCGGTACGGCTTTGTCGACGCCTTTCAGCCGCACGCCAACTGGTTTGCCCCCGACATTCTGGGCATCGATCAGGGGATTATGATGCTGATGGCCGAGAATCTGCGCACGGGGTTTGTGTGGCAGCAGTTCATGAAAAATCCGGAAGTCGGCCATGCGATGGCGCAGGTGCAGTTCCATCCGGATGTGAACGCGATGTGGCAGGTGACGTAGCTCGGGCCGGGAATGGATTCAGGCGAATTTGTTCGGTTTGCCGGAAGTCCGGCCTGCCGAAACCAATAAATACTGCCACCTGCAGCGCCGTGAATTGATCCAATCATTACGTAGCGTTCTTAGAAATCGGAGAGAATAGCGGTTTCCATGGCAGACTCCACTCCGCGGTATCGATGGATCGAAGGGCAAGGCCTGGCCTTCGGTGCGCCTGGTTTGGAGCCGCGATGGACCTCCAGCGCCAAAGACGCTGTTAGCACCGCATATGCCGCCTCCAGCAAGATCTGGTTCACTGTCTCGCACGGCATCCTGAACGAGATCTACTGCCCCACCATCGA